>DVNN01000367.1 GCA_018714325.1 Candidatus Pelethocola excrementipullorum | reverse complement strand
GCTGCGTATCTATCCAGAGGTATATGGGGATATGTATGACCGCTTTTTAGATGCACTGCAAGAGGCCGGAGTGCATCATTTGGTAAATCAAACCGTACAGATTAAGTTCCAGGGAGTAACTGTGGCTATTCATGGATTTGAAGCAGAGCGTAAGTATTATCATCGTTTCAAGGATGCGGAGATGCCAGTCTCCGAGTTGGAACAGATCTTTGGACGGCCGGATCCCAAACAGTATCATATTTTACTGGCCCATAACCCTGCTTATAAAGACACCTATCTGGACTGGGGCGCGGATGTGACCTTGTCCGGGCACTGCCACGGTGGTGTGGTGCGCTTTGGAGAACATTATGGATTAGTCAGCCCCAATATGAAATTGTTTTATAGATACTGTCATGGAAAGTTTGAGGATAAGAATGGCAGGGCCATGATAGTCAGTGCGGGGCTTGGCGAGCACACAATTCCGATTCGAATCTTTAATCCCAGGGAATTGGTGGTAATAGAGGTGCATTTTACCTGAAAATGACTTGCATATTATGGATGAAAAAGTTAAAATTAAAGTAATATATGGCGGATCTGCCATTGACGGGAAAGGAATAGAGGTACATGGGAATTCCTGTGAAACTACCGGTTTTTGAAGGACCGCTGGATTTGCTGATGCATTTGATCGAAAAGAATAAGATTGATATCTATGATATCCCAATCGTTGAGATCACAGATCAATATCTGGAATATGTGCAGCAGATGGAATATGAAGATTTGAATGTGGTCAGTGAATTTATGGTGATGGCGGCTACCCTCATTGACATTAAGTGTAGGATGTTGCTTCCAAAAGAAGTTAACGATGATGGGGAAGAAGAAGATCCCAGGGACGAACTTGTGCAGCAGTTGTTGGAATATAAGATGTACAAGTATATGTCATATGAGCTTAGAGACCGCATGGCAGAGGCATCCAGGAATATCTATAAGGAGCCTACCCTGCCCAAGGAAGTAAAGCAATACCGGGTGCCGGTGGATCCTCAGGAGCTATTGGACGGTATGACCCTGGATCGCCTTCATGAGATCTTCCAGTCCATACTTCGGAGACAGGAAGACAAGATTGACCCGATACGAAGCAAGTTCGGCCAGATCGAAAGGGAAGAGATCTCACTTCCGGAAAAGATGACTTTTGTGGAAGAATTTGCGGTAAAAAACCGGAGGTTTAGTTTTAAGAACCTGCTGGAGCGCCAATCCACGAAGTTTCAGGTCATTGTCACATTTTTGGCGGTGCTGGAGCTGATAAAAACAGGGAAGATACAAATTTCCCAGGAAGAGGTCTTTGGCGATATCCAGATTGAATCCCTGGAAGACGAAGATACTGTGGTAGAAGCATATACAGAGGACAGTGAGGATGAGTATTAATGAAGGAAAGTAAACGTCTGGAAGCGGCGGTTGAAGCCATCTTATTTTCCATGGGTGATGCCATTGAGGTGGATAGAATCGCTAAGGCGATTGACTGCGATGTGAAAACCACACATCAGATTATACAGCATATGATGGTGAGTTATGAGAAGGAAGACAGAGGCATTAAGATTGTAGAACTGGAAAATGCCTATCAGATGTGTACAAAGAAAGAGTATTACGATTATCTGGTCAATGTGGCCATGCAGCCCAAACAGGCAGTTCTCACCGAAGTTATGATGGAGACCTTATCCATCATCGCTTATAAGCAGCCTGTAACAAAGGCGGAGATAGAGAAAATCCGTGGAGTGAAATGTGACCATGCAGTGAATAAGCTGGTGGAGTACAATCTGGTTCAGGAACTGGGCAGACTGGATGCTCCGGGACGCCCGATTTTGTTTGGCACAACGGAAGAATTCTTACGAAGTTTTGGGGTGGATTCCACGGACAACCTGCCTGTAATCAGTCCTGTGAAGCTGGAGGATTTCAAGGCAGAAGCGGAGGAAGAGATACAAGTCAAAGTGGAGATATAATAAGGCAGTTGCAGGTTTCAGCCTCCAATTGCTTTTGACGGATGTGTTTGAAAGGAGGAAGGTTTATGCCTGCAATTTATACCCATGATCGGTTCGGAAAGGATGTGTACCATCGGCTGCCAAAGGAGCTGAAGAAGGTAGTTCGTAAAGATAAGAAACTTTATTTAATAGGGCTTCAGGGTCCGGATATATTTTTCTACTACCATCCATTGTCCACAAATCCGATCGTAAGTAAGGCACATCAGATGCATGAGCGGAATGTGGATGAGTTTTTCCGCAAATGCCGGGGTCTTTACCAAAAGAAACAGGAGAGTGGCATGATCGCTTATCTGCTGGGATTTGCCTGCCATTTTCTGTTGGATTCCACCTGCCATCCATATATTAACGGATACTCCGAGAGAAGTGGTGTATCCCATGCCGTACAAGAGGCGGAGCTGGATCGTGTATTTTTACTGGAGGATAAGAAAAATCCCTTTACCTATGACAGATCTGCTGGAATCTGTCCCTATCATCCAGGGAACAGGGTAATCCAGAGATGCTTTTCTAATATGGCACTGGAGGATATCGTACAATCCTTAAAGGGGATGACGTTTTATACCAATCTGCTGAACCAGCAGCATGCCCTTCTTCGGAATGGACTTATTCTGGGGATGAAGGCGATGGGGGTTGAGACTTCGATTTCAGATCAGGTATTGAGAAAGAGGCCAAATCCCAGATCGAAGCCAGCGGTTTTGAATCTGTTGCTGTTATACGAGAAGGCTTTGGATGAAGCCCCAGATTTATTGGTGAATCTGGCAAAATATCTGGATCAGGGAACAGAACTGTCCGGAAGGTTTCAGCGGAAATTCAGCTGATGAAAGAAT
>DVNN01000366.1 GCA_018714325.1 Candidatus Pelethocola excrementipullorum | reverse complement strand
CTGAACCAGGCCCTTCAGAACCATCCATTCCTTCTTATGAAAATGCAGAGGTATTCAATGGCTCAGATAAGCCATTGACATATAAGGCATTGACCGATAAAAAATATTTTGCGGGAACTGGAGAGAGTGGGGATCCTTTTCGCTTTTTATGCAAAGAGGGCACTGTAATCCATGCTTCCTTTGTTAATGCAATGATGGGGTTTGTATATGACGAATCTGGTATTATAGGAGAACGTACGAAATCAGGATATTCTTTCAAGTTGGAAGTTTGGAAGGATAATAAGGTTAATGGAGAGCTAATTAAAAAATGGGTTCAGGATGGTTCTCTATTAGAGACTGCCCGGGAAGATGGTTGGGAAGCAATTTTAGACTTGAAAGATAATTCTGACTCGATTGTTGATCCAGGGGATGATACGGATCCAGGAAATGGTGAGGATCCAGGAAATGGTGCAGATTCAGGAAATGGTGCAGATCCAGAAGATAGTTCAAATCAAGGAGATAACCCAGATTCAGAAAGCCCCAATAAGTCAGGCAATAAAATATCTGCATCTGCCACAGGGTATAGCGGAGGTGCTGATTCCTCCGGCATTATAGCCAGTAGAGCCATGAATCTTACCATGAAGGGCACCGGAAAGCTGATTTTCACCGATACATCTTCAAACAAGGATTCTAAACCTAGCGGGATTACCTCCGGTATCACATCTGATATGACCTATACCAAAGAAGAACTGGCCAGTGCCATTAAGGAAAAAGAGGCGGAGATCAAGACCTTGGAATTGGATTTAAAGGAGCAGGACATCAAACTCAGAGCCACGGAGAAAGCGGTGAGTGAGGGACAGGTCGTGGCCAGAATCAATGGAGTTGTCAAAAAAGTTGGAGACCCCAAGAATCCACCCAATGATGGTTCACCATTCCTGGTTGTATCCAGCACTGAGGGATTGTATGTAAAGGGTGCAATCAGCGAGCTGAAGCTGGATGAAATCAAAGAGGGATCGATTGTAAGCATTGTGTCCTATCAAAGTGGTGCCATGTGCGAGGCAACCATTAAGGACATATCCCCATATCCGGTGGATAACTATCAGGACTATAACTCCAGCGGCAATGCTTCAGGCTATCCGTTCACTGCCTATATTGCCAGTGGCGGCGAGCAGCTGCAGAATAATGAGTATGTGGATGTCTCCATAAACCAGCAGCCTTCGGATGAGGATATGATGGGAGGCGATACCATCTCACTCAGCAAGGCATTTATCCGGGAAGAGGACGGAGCGAAATTCGTTTATCTGAGAGGAGAAGACGGACGGCTGATACGGCAGGAAGTGGTCACAGGACGTCTCTTTTGGGGAGATACCTATGAGATTAAGAGTGGCATCAGCGTAGATGACTGGATTGCCTTCCCCTATGGTAAGAATGTAAAGGAAGATGCGAAGACCAAAGAAGGCACCATGAGTCAGCTATATGGATATTAAGGAGGGAGAACATGTTAGAGAATATTAGACTATCCTTTCAGGGAATCTGGTCTCATAAGATGCGTTCCTTCCTGACGATGTTGGGCGTTATCATCGGTATTGCTTCGATTATCGCCATCGTATCGACTATAAAGGGAACGAACGAACAGATTAAGAAAAACCTGATTGGCGCTGGGAATAACAATGTGTCGGTCACATTGAGACAAGGTGAGGGAGAGTATTGGATGGACAATGGGGTACCGGACGGTATTATTCCATTGACTGATGACATAAGAGAGCGGATCAGAGAGCTTGATAAGGTGGAAAATGCATCGTTTTTCAACAGCAGATCTTATGTGGACGGCATCGCAAATGGCGATACCAGACTGGACAGCGGAAAAGCTTATGGGGTTGACCAGAATTTCCTGGCGACTTCAGGATATGTGATCACTGCAGGGAGAGGCTTCATCGACAGCGATTATAAGAATTTCAGTAAGGTGGTACTGCTGGATGGAACCGCAGCAAAGGCACTGTTCCAGGAAGAATCGGCACTGGGAAAAACCATTGAAATCCGCGGAGAGCCATTTACCGTGGTTGGCCTGATTAATAAATCCGAGTCCTTTCAGCCGGTGATTAACTCACTGGAAGAGTACTATACCTACTTTCAGGAAGATTATGGAACCGTATTGATGCCGGAGGCCAGCTGGCCGATTATCTTTGGATTTGATGAGCCTCAGAATGCGGTTTTGACTGCCAAGAGTACCGAAGACATGAGTACTGTGGGCAAGAAAGCCTCAGAGATTATGAACGAATCAGTATTGAATTCAGAGGGCGATATTAAGTACAAGGCGGAAGACCTGCTGGAAAGAGCCAAAGATCTGCAGGAACTCAGTGCCAGCACCAATAATTTGCTGCTCTGGGTGGCAAGTATTTCTCTGCTGGTGGGTGGTATCGGTGTTATGAATATCATGTTGGTATCTGTAACGGAACGTACCAGTGAGATTGGACTGAAGAAAGCCATAGGAGCCAGAAAGCGGCGGATACTTTCCCAGTTCTTAACAGAAGCGGCAGTGCTCACCAGTATCGGCGGCCTGTTGGGTGTGGTGGCAGGAATTATCCTTGCCCAGGTGATATCCAGAGTTTCAGAGACTCCGGTAGCAATATCCATACCGGCGATTCTGTTATCCGTTATTTTCTCCATCGTAATCGGAGTTGTATTCGGACTGCTCCCGTCCATTAAGGCGGCGAATCTGAACCCAATTGATGCATTACGACGTGAATAAATCAAAGAATTAAATAGCATCCCATATGGGATCAAAAGCAAACCTCCGGAAAGAATCACCGTGGTTACGGTAGTACTTTCCGGAGGTTTGCTTTTTGCTTGATTGGATTTGTATCTATTCTGTCAATTATTCATTTTTAATCTGTATGCTGTTCCATTATCTTCTTTTTATATTCTTCCCCCCATTGCCACATGGCATCATGGATTACTTTCAAGCTACGACCTAACTCTGTTAAGGAATATTCCACTTTTGGCGGTACTTCCGCGTATACTTTTCGTTCCACCAAATGATATCCTTCCATAGCACGAAGGTGCTGTGTCAAAACCTTTTGGGAGATTCCACCTAATGATTTTTTTAGTTCTCCAAAGCGTTTGGTTCCTGTTAACAAGTCCCGTACGATAAGCAGTTTCCATCGGTCGCCCATCAATGTTAAAGTAGTTTCAACCGGACAGGCAGGAAGTTCTTGCTGATTTATCATAATAATCTCCATTTCCTCAATAGTTTCTAAAAGGGTACTATACCACTTTTAGGTGCCTAATTTACAAATGATACTTACGGTATTATTATAATACTAAGGGATAAAAAATCAAGCCCTAAATAAAATATTTATTGGAGGTAAAGCAAATGATTGACTATGTATCAGTATTAAAAGCAAACCCAAACGGCGTTCTGGCTACACAGGACAATGGTAAAATCAAAACAAGAGTATTCCAGTATCTGTTTAGTGATGGAAACAAGGTGTACTTCTGTACCAACAATGAGAAGCCAGTTTACAAACAAATAAAAGAAAATCCGTACATTTCTTTCTGTACATATCCTGCTGATTATGCGCCGGTTCTTTCTGTGAACGGCAAGGCTGTATTTGTAGATGACAAGGCATTGAAAACCCGTGCTTTAGACGAAAACCCAGGCATTAAGGGAATCTACAACACTCCGGATAATCCTGTATTTGAACTTTTCTATATTGATACGGAAGAAGTAGAGACGTTCAGCTTTGCCAAAGGTCCTAAGACCTATACAGTATAAAACAACAACAAATAATCTTCAGGGTAGGGTGGAATTCCCTACCGACGGTAAAGTCCGAATGAAAGAAGATATGTGCGGCTCTGAAGTCTTTGCTTCAAAGCCGCCTTTTCAATTTCCGCGGGGCTGGGTTTTTACAACAAATCCGCGCGTTATAGACCCTGCCTGGGCAGGACTGTGTAATAATCATGAAGTGCAGTATTTTAAGATGAGAATTGATAACAACACGAAATGCCTCGTTTCCGCGTTACAATTATCTATATCTACGATATCGCAGATTTTTTCCAGCCTGTGTAATAACGTATTCCTATGTATATATAAAATCTTGGATGTACGTAGAACATTTCTATCATTGTTCAGATACTCTAACAAGGTGCTTACATATTCTGTACCATTATTCTGGTCAAGCTCATATAAACGAAGAACGCCCTCGTGGCATATTTCAAATATAGAGTTCTGCTCAAGCAGTTTGGCAATTATGCTGTAAAGCCCATAATCATCGCTAAAGTAAATCCTGTTTTCCAGTGACATATTCTTTCCAATTGTAATAATGCGCTTCGTCTGTTCATAATACACCGACATATCCGTTAACAAATTAAATACTTTGCTGATTGCGGCATAAAAATCGTACTTAATAGAGTATTGATAAATGGTATCCTGGATTGTTTTTTTATCAGGCATATGGCATAGCACGACTAAGTAGCCCTCATAATCAAATACGCCGCAAGAAAGCTGTGGACTGTTTTCCAGTTGGTTAGCGAGAAAACGTCTTTCTATTGGTATGCTATCTTTCAGGTCAATGAGCACCAGCGAAAAGCTGTCATCAATTGACCAGTTAAAGTAATAAAGCTGGTTTTTTATGGATGCGTAA
>DVNN01000365.1 GCA_018714325.1 Candidatus Pelethocola excrementipullorum | reverse complement strand
TAGTGGAAAAGCATGCTATTTATCTTGTCTTTAAAGGAGGAGAAGGGAAATTATTAAACCTTAAAGACTTTAAATTTGAGTAATTATTTAGAAAAGGGGTAGTTGTCCAAAGTGGAGCAGGTGCACATGAGCCGATAGAAAGCGTGTGCCTGCTTCTTTCTAATGAAAATAACAAAAAATTAGCACTCGACGCTTGACAGTGCTAACAATAAGTGTTATAGTACAAATAGAACAAAAGGAAAGCAGTACTGGAGTTCATGAAATAAGGTAACAATTAGTGATGTAGTTTATCTCAGTAAGACTGGGACATATAAGAAAGGAGAGACGACTTATGTTAATGCCTAGTATTTTTGGAGAAAGATTATTTGATAACTTTTTTGATTTCCCATTTGGTAACTATTCCGGCAATACAGCGATGAAGACAGATGTGAAAGAAAAAGATGGAAATTATGAACTGGCCATCGATATGCCGGGATTTAAGAAAGAAGACTTGAAAGCAGAGTTGAAAGACGGGTATTTGACCATCAGTGCATCCACCAATAAGAATAATGATGAGAAAGATAAGGATGGCAGATACATTAGACGTGAACGTTATACAGGCTCTTGCAGAAGAAGTTTCTATGTTGGTGAAGCTGTAACACAGGAAGATATTAAAGCTAAATTTGAAGATGGAATTCTGAAAGTCCTAGTACCTAAGAAAGAAACACAGCCTAAGGTAGAAGAGAACAAGTATATTGCCATCGAAGGATAATAAAGAAAATCCCCCCAAAAAATATGAAATTTTATAAGTAAACAGACCCTCAGGAAGAACGGTTAACATAGAGATTGTCTTCCTGAGGTTTTGTGTTCAAAAGACCCTTTTCTCAATCCCGCAAATGGGGTATAATAACTGTATCCTTTTGCGAATGGCAAACGGATTAGAACCTCCGGGGTGTTTTTAGGATATCCTGGATGATGCTGAAGGGTAATTATGAAAGAAAAGACAGATAATAAATTCTTAATCAAGTTGGCAGCTCTCGCGGGAGAGATCATGTTGAAGAGCGGTGCAGAAACTTATCGGGTCGAGGATACCATGACTCACATACTGAGGAAATCTGATGCCGAACACGTGGATCCCGTGGCCTTTAATACGGCGATTCTGGTAACGATTCAGGAAAAGGATCAAGAGCCCATCTCGGTGATACGCCGAGTGAAAAGCAGGGGAACAAATCTCCGCAATATTGTTCAGGTTAATGATATCTCCAGACGATTTTGCAAAGATGAATTGACGGTACAGCAGGCATACGAGGAGTTAAAACAAGTCAAAGGAAAGCAATACAGCAGACTGGTCTATAATTTGGGAACCGTGGGTGTTGTGCTGGGGTTTGCCTTATTCTTTGGCGGAAAATCCGTGGAGGCTGGGGCGGCTCTGATCGTGGGAAGCGTACTGGCCGCCTTGGTGACGGTGGGTAAAAAACTGAGATTCAACGACTTTTTTCTCGACATCTTCTGTAGCATCGGAATCGCATTCGTCAGTATTTCATTGAAGCAATATCTGATAAAGGATATGAACCTGGATACGATAATCATCAGTGGAATCATGCCATTGGTTCCGGGTGTTGCAATTACCAATGCAGTCCGTGACACTCTTCAGGGAGATTATCTATCCGGCGCTGCCCGGATCCTGGAGGCATTTTTAAAGGCGGCGGCCATAGCGATTGGAGTTGGAATCGGGATGGGAGCAGCCACCGGACTGATTGGAAAGGGGATCTTATGATTATAAAGGTAATTGGAGTATTTATAGCCATCGTGGCATTTTCTTTGTTGATAGAGATTCCGAAGAAATATCTTCCCCTTGCAGGTATCGTAGGTGCGGTGGGCGGGTTGGTCTTTGTAATCTGCATCGATATGTTTCAGATAGACACCGTTGTGGCTTCCTTTTGGTCCGCTTTTACGATTGCGCTGTTATCCCATAGTTTCGCACGGATTTTTAAAGCACCAGTCACCTTGTTTTTAATTGCCGGGATTTTACCGACGGTGCCGGGAGCCGGTATGTACCGGATTGTATATTCCATGACCCTGGAGGACACGGGGATGGCAGGATTTTATCTGGTGCAGACTCTGGAAATCGCCGGAGTGATTGCTCTGGCCATATTTTTGATGGATTCTTTGTTCCGGGTATTTCAAAGAGGATGGAAGCAGAATTCATTGAAATATTGATGATGTTGGGGTCAAAAGGTATTTTGCCCCCATGATACCTACGGATTGCTACGCACTTTGTGATCTCATGAATACCTGAAAATTTTAGGTAAACAGGATATATGAAATTGTTCCATTCTGAACAAATTCATGATATAATGCTAAAGGCAGTAATTGATATGCAGGCGGGCAGGTGCATGAGAACTGGATTCTCATCTGGATAGCATTAGACGCCCTGGAATTTTGCAAAGGTTCCAGATGATATTATATTAGGAAGTAAGAGTGTGATTGAAATTCATAAATGAAAGAATGGGGATGAGAGTATATGTCAACGCTTAACGTATTAAAAAAGGTGGCTCATGGTATTGCTGCAAGCTTTGAAAAAGATTGTGAAGTTGTTATTCACGCATTTCACAACAAAGAATTGGATGGTGCCTCAATTGTCTATATTGAGAACGGAGAGGTTTCAGGACGTACAACGGGAGATGGACCATCTCAGATCGTACTGGAAGCCATTAAAAAAGCCGGAGATGAGTTGAAAGATCAATATTCTTACCTGACCAGAACCAAAGACGGCAGAATATTAAAATCCAGCTCAATATTTATTCCGGAAGATGAAGAGGGAATAACCTATATTTTAGGTATCAATTATGACATTACTGCTATGATGGCGGCCAGAAGCACATTGGATTCCTTCTTAAAAGTAGAGCAGCAGCAGGAAAGACCCCAGGGATTTATTCCGAAGAATGTGAACGAGCTTTTGGATGAATTGATCGAACAATCCGTACAACTGGTCGGGAAACCGGTTGCCTGGATGAATAAGGATGAAAAAATACAGGCCATACAGTTTTTGAATGATTCGGGAGCATTTCTGGTTACCCGGTCAGCGGATAAGGTTTCCTCTTATTTCGGAATTTCCAAGTA
>DVNN01000364.1 GCA_018714325.1 Candidatus Pelethocola excrementipullorum | reverse complement strand
ATGGTGGGTATAGCGCAGTTGGTTAGCGCGCCAGATTGTGGCTCTGGAGGCCGTGGGTTCGAATCCCATTACCCACCCTGCCGTTGATGGCGAATCATTGGGCTATCGCCAAGCGGTAAGGCACAGCACTTTGACTGCTGCAGTCGCTGGTTCGAATCCAGCTAGCCCAGTTATATGAGGAGCATTAGCTCAGTCGGTAGAGCACTTGACTTTTAATCAAGTTGTCCGGGGTTCGAATCCCCGATGCTTCATAAAAGCAAGTCTTGTGTAAGGCTTGCTTTCATTGTATCACTAGAAGTTTTATTATTAAGCGGTCATGGCGGAATTGGCAGACGCGCAAGATTTAGGTTCTTGTGTCCATGACGTGAGGGTTCAAGTCCCTCTGACCGCACTTTAATTAACTCTTGCGCCGGTATTTTGGGGTTTGTGTCATGGATTCCGAAGCCGCCGTAGGAGCTTTTTGTTTTGTGGGACAAGTCAACATGCTCAATAAAAAACTATTGAGAAAAATCTGTCTCTTTGGTATACTGTAGACATTAAGAAATGTTTTCTTCTGGTTTATCGAACCAGTCCATAAATACTATCCCCAAGATATTAGAATATAACTTTAATTTTATAAGCAAATAAAGGAGTTTGTTATGACGAAAGCGCAGTATGAATCATTACAGCTTGGTAAACTAAAGGAACTTGCCAAGGCCAGGGGGCTGAAAGGGATTTCAACCCTAAAGAAGGATGCATTAATTCAGTGTATGATGGATGAGGATGCAAGAGAGGAAAAAAGCAGGGAACAAGAGCAGCAGGAATCGGCAGATGAGCCGGATGTCCCTCAGCAGCCACAGGCATCCCGTACCACTCAGGCATCGACGATGAATCAGGGAAGCGGAAACAATGAGAATGGTACGGCACAGCCCTATACAAAACCAGTTAACGATGGGGAGGAACATGGCAAGAAGGATTTTGATCGTCTGGACAGCGGTGAAGAGGTGGAAGGGATTCTCGAGGTAATGTCGGATGGATATGGTTTCATTCGTTCCGATAATTTTCTTCCTGGAGAGAATGATGTATACGTAGCTCCATCCCAAATCCGGAGATTTCGCCTGAAGACAGGTGATATTCTTAGGGGAAACACCAGAATTAAGTCGCCCACCGAGAAGTTTTCGGCACTACTTTATGTTAAGATGATAAATAATATGGCTCCGGCTATGAGCCTCAAGAGGATGAATTTTGAGGATATGACGCCCATCTTCCCAAACAAGAGGATTAATCTGGAACGAAGAGACGGAAGTACCGCCATGCGGATTGTAGATCTGGTCAGCCCCATCGGTAAGGGACAACGTGGCATGATTGTTTCACCGCCTAAAGCAGGTAAGACCACATTGCTTAAGGATGCCGCAAAATCCATTCTGCAGAATAATCCGGAGATGAATCTGATGATACTTCTGATCGATGAGCGTCCTGAGGAAGTAACCGATATCAAAGAGGCTATCCAGGGTCCTAATGTGGATGTGATCTATTCCACCTTTGACGAATTGCCGGAACATCATAAAAGAGTTTCGGAAATGGCCATTGAGCGTGCAAAGCGTCTGGTGGAGAATAAAAAAGATGTTGTTATTTTTATAGATAGTATCACAAGGCTGGCACGGGCCTATAACCAGACGGTTCCCCCCAGCGGCAGAACCCTGTCCGGTGGTCTGGATCCGGCGGCTCTTCATATGCCGAAGCGATTTTTTGGAGCAGCCCGTAATATGAGAGAGGGCGGAAGCCTGACAATTCTGGCCACTGCTTTGGTGGACACGGGAAGTAAGATGGATGACGTGGTTTACGAAGAGTTCAAGGGAACCGGAAACATGGAGCTGGTACTTGACAGAAGGCTTCAGGAAAGAAGAGTTTTCCCGGCCATCGATATCGCAAAGTCCGGAACCAGAAAAGAAAATTTACTGCTTTCAGAAGAAGAGATGGAGGCAGTGACAATCATGCGGAAAGCCTTGAATGGAATGAAGGCTGAGGAGGCAACTGAGAATCTCCTTAATATGTTTGCACATACGAAAACGAATAAGGAAGTGGTGGGAGCAATCCGCCGTCAGAAATTTATATAATTGGGCTTAAAAATTTGACGAAATACTTGCATTTGTGTAAAAGCTATGCTATAATTTGAAAGCTGTTTAAATTTCGAAGTCGTGTGGCTCTTAGCCACAAATAGATATTATTATGTAGAAGAGGTGAAAAAGATGAAAGAAGGAATCCATCCAGTTTATCATGAAGCATCAGTAACATGCAACTGTGGCAATACATTTACAACAGGATCTACAAGAGAAGATATTCACGTAGAAATCTGTTCAAAATGCCATCCGTTCTATACTGGACAGCAGAAAGCTGCTGCGGCTCGTGGACGTATTGAGAAGTTCAATAGAAAATACGGCGTTAAATAAATATTGTAAGAAGAGACTTGGGTTGAGGTTGGAAAATCTCAACCCTTTTTACTATAACGAGGTAGATAGATGAAATCATCCAACATCGGTGGCCAGGCTGTTATGGAAGGGATTATGATGCGCCATGGTGACTCATATTCCATAGCGGTGCGAAAACCCGACCAGGAAATAGAAGTGAAGGTTGAAGCTTATAAAAGCTTTATCAAGAATAAAAAACTCCTAAGCCTTCCGATCATCCGGGGAGTGTTCAATTTTATTGATTCCATGGTGGTAGGAACCAAATGCCTGATGTACTCTGCCACCTTCTTTGAAGACGAAGAAGGAGAAGAGAAGAAAGAGGTATCAAAGGAAGAACGGAAGAAGCAGGAAGAAAAAGAAGCAAAACAGGAAAAGCTGATCATGTATGGCACGGTGGCATTCTCTGTTGTTATCTCTGTGGCTATTTTCATGCTTCTCCCATATTATCTGACAAGTCTGCTCCGCCACTTCACCTCATCCCAGGGAATCCTGGCTTTCGTGGAGTCCGTGGTTCGTGTGCTGATATTTTTGCTATATCTGGCTTTAATCTCCCGTATGAAGGATATCCAGCGGACTTTTGAGTACCATGGAGCAGAACACAAGTGTATCAACTGCATCGAACATGGTCTGGAATTGAATGTGGAAAATGTGATGAAAAGCTCCAGAGAGCATAAGCGCTGCGGCACTAGTTTCTTGTTTTTTGTCATGATCGTCAGTGCAATATTTCTGTTGTTCATCCGCGTGGATTCCGCTATTTGGCGCGTTGCTATCCGTATTCTGCTGCTTCCGATTATCGCAGGAGTTTCGTATGAGCTCATCCGTCTGGCAGGAAGAAGCGACAATAAGTTGGTTAATCTTCTGAGTAAACCGGGACTGATGATCCAACGCATGTCTACCCGGGAGCCGGATGAAAAAGAGGTAGAGGTTGCGATTGTTGCTGTGGAAGCCGTGTTTGACTGGCGTGCTTATCTGGCAGAAAATTTTGAATATCAATATGAGGCGGAGGAAGTATCATCCTCTGAAGAAGGTTATGAGTAAATCACATGAAATCCTGACTTCCTTGAAAGCCTGGAGAAGGTATGGGCAGGAGTGTCTGGAAGATTCGGGAATCGAAGACGCTGCCCAGGACGCCTGGCTTTTGATGGAATATGTCTGTAATATCAACAAAAGCTTTTATTATCTCCATATGAATGATGATATGGACGAGGAGGATGCTCTCCAATATCAGGAGCTGATCCACAAAAGAGCCAGCCACATTCCGGTACAACATCTGATTGGGGAGGCCTGGTTCTATGGACAACCTTATCTGGTGAATGAACACGTCCTGATTCCGCGTCAGGATACGGAAGTGTTGATTGAAGAGGCCCTCAGCCGTCTGATACCGGGCATGCGAATCCTGGACTTATGCACTGGCAGCGGGTGCATTCTATTGACGCTTATCCGCCATGCATCCATAACTGGAGTAGGAAGTGATATCTCCCCGGAAGCACTCAAAGTGGCGAAACAAAATGAAAAACGACAAAGGTTAAAAGGCTGTACCTGGGTGGAGAGCAATCTTTTCGAACAGATTGGAGGAACATTTGATATGATCACCTCCAACCCGCCATATATCCCCACCGAGGTCATCACCGGACTGATGGAAGAAGTTCGGGATCATGAGCCGATTCTGGCTCTGGACGGCCATGAAGACGGCCTCTACTTTTATCGCAAAATCGTAGATGAAGCCCGTCAGCACCTAAAGCCTCAAGGATGGCTCTGCATGGAAATAGGCCATGATCAAGGAGAGGACCTGACCAATCTACTGACCCAGTCGGGCTATTCCGACGTGGAGATTAAGAAGGATCTTGCCGGTCTGTCGCGTGTAGCAGTTGCCAAGTGGGTACCTTAGATGGTAAAATTATAATAACGCTGACAAATCAGAAAGTTGTCATCGGGGGAAGGCCTGAGCATCAAGGATGTTCCTCTGACCCTCCCCCGATGTCAACTTTCGTCCGTGATTCCAAAATTAAACCAAAAGGAGGACTTTCTATGTTTGATAAATTGGAAGATATTCTGATTCATCTGGAAGAGATTCTGATGCAGCTGGCGGAGCCAGATGTGGCCAGTGACTCAGCTAGATTTCAGAAGCTTATGAAGGAGCAGGCAGAACTACAGCCAATTGTAGATGCCTATAAAGAATATAAAGATAGCAAACAGACCATCGAAGATAGTCTGGCTATGCTGGAAGAAGAAAATGACGAAGAGATGAGGGAGATGCTCAAAGAAGAGCTCTCGAGTGCCAAAAAGCGGGTGGAAGAGCTGGAGCGCGATCTGAAGATTTTGCTGCTTCCCAAAGACCCAAATGATAATAAAAATGTTATTGTAGAAATCCGTGGAGGTGCCGGCGGAGATGAGGCCGCCTTGTTTGCGGCGGAAGTGTACCGTATGTATGTGAAATATGCGGAGAGCCGTAACTGGAAGACAGAGATGATTAGTGTCAATGAAAATGGAATCGGCGGATTCAAGGAAGTGACTTTTATGATCAACGGTACCGGTGCGTATTCCAGGATGAAATACGAAAGTGGCGTTCACAGGGTACAACGTGTGCCGGAGACAGAAAGCGGCGGCAGAATCCATACCTCAACCATAACCGTAGCTATTATGCCGGAAGCAGAAGAGATTGACTTCCAACTGGATATGAACGATTGTAAATTCGATGTATTCCGTGCATCAGGTAACGGAGGACAGTGCGTCAATACCACAGACTCTGCCGTTCGTCTGACACATATACCCACGGGTATTGTTATTTCCTGTCAGGATGAGAAGTCTCAGCTGAAGAATAAGGATAAGGCGCTGAAGGTTCTGCGATCCCGTCTGTATGAGATGGAGATGGAAAAGCAGCATGATGCGGAGGCGGAAGCCAGAAGAAGCCAGGTGGGAACAGGAGACCGTTCCGAGAAAATCAGAACCTATAACTTCCCTCAGGGCCGTGTTACAGACCATAGGATCAAGCTGACCTTGCATCGGTTGGATGGTATTCTGGACGGAGAGCTGGATGAAGTGATTGACAACTTAATTGCAGCCGATCAGGCGGCGAAGTTAAGTAACCTGCAGGAGAGTGCATAAGGCATAGAACGAATTGGTGGCTAGAAGACTCAGCGGGATAAGGGTTATCAAAATGCTTATCCCGCCATACAAGTTTTGGGTTGCCCCAAGTAAAAATGTACATAAGGAGCAGCGGAAATGAAAAAAACAACATTAGTAATCATGGCGGCTGGAATTGGAAGTCGTTTTGGAAAGGGAATCAAACAATTGGAGCCAGTGGGAGGCAATGGTGAGATAATCATGGATTATTCCATTCACGATGCTCTCGAGGCGGGTTTTAATAAGGTGGTATTTGTAATCAGAAAAGATCTGGAAGAGGATTTTAAAAGGATTATTGGAAACCGTATCGAAAAGATTACAGAAGTAGCCTATGCGTTCCAGGAGCTGGATGATCTGCCCAAGGGATTTGAAAAGCCGGCAGATCGGACAAAACCCTGGGGAACGGGGCAGGCCGTACTCTGTGCCAGAGACGTGATTCAGGAACCATTTGCAGTTATCAATGCGGATGATTACTATGGAAAAGACCCCTTTGTGAAACTGCATGATTATCTGATTGGTGAGCATACAATAGAACAGGGCGTTCATCCGATCTGTATGGCAGGATTTGTGCTGGGGAATACCCTCAGTGATAACGGTGGTGTGACCCGCGGTGTCTGCAATACAGATGAGGACGGAAACCTGATCGGAATTAATGAGACATCTAATATCGTTCGAACTCCGGAAGGTGCTGCCGTAAAGCAGGATGAAGAGTTGGTTCCAGTGGATGTGAACTCTCTGGTTTCCATGAATATGTGGGGCATGCAGCCTGAATTTCTGGATGCTCTGGAGACCGGTTTTGTTGAATTCCTGAACCGAATGGAACATGGCGAATGCAAGGGCGAATATCTCCTGCCTATCTATATTGATGAATTGCTTAAGAATGGAAAAGCACGGGTAAAGGTATTAAGGACCGATGCAACCTGGTTTGGGGTAACCTACCAGGAGGATAAGGCGGCGGTTATCAAGGCTTTTCAGCAATTGATCAAAGAAGGCGTCTACAAAGAAAAATTATATGATTGATTTTGACATTAAAGAATAAGGAGAGCAAAAAATGGGAAAATATTTTGGTACAGATGGTTTTCGAGGAGAAGCTAACATCGATTTAACTGTGGAGCATGCCTATCAGGTTGGACGCTTCCTGGGATGGTATTTTGGAAAGAATCACAAGGCATCCATCGTAATCGGTAAGGATACCCGTCGTTCCAGTTATATGTTCGAGTATTCCCTGGTGGCTGGTCTCACGGCTTCCGGAGCGGATGCATATCTGTTGCATGTGACTACGACTCCAAGCGTTTCTTATGTTGTTAGGACCGAAAACTTCGACTGCGGCATCATGATTTCAGCCAGCCATAACCCTTTCTATGACAATGGTATAAAAGTCATCAATGGACAGGGACAGAAGCTGGAAGCTTCCATCGAAGAGCAGATTGAAGCTTATATCGATGATGAGCAGCCCCAAATTCCATTTGCTACGAGAGAGAATATCGGAAGGACCGTGGATTTTGCAGCAGGCAGAAACCGTTATATTGGCCATCTGATCTCTATTCCTACCCGTTCCTTTAAAAATGTGCGTGTAGGGTTGGACTGTTCCAACGGAAGTGCATCTTCCATCGCAAAAAGTGTATTTGATGCGGTAGGAGCTAAGACCTATGTGATTAGTAATGAACCTGACGGCACCAATATCAACAGGGGCTGCGGCTCCACGCATATTGAGGTGCTCCAGAAATATGTGAAAGACAACAATTTGGATGTGGGATTTGCCTATGACGGAGATGCGGACCGCTGTATCGCTGTGGACGAACAGGGACAGATTGTGGATGGTGATATGATCATGTTCATCTGCGGCAAGTATCTGAAGGAACAGGGAAGACTGGATGACGATACCATCGTTACCACCATCATGTCCAATCTGGGGCTTTACAAAGCCTGCGACCGTCTGGGAATCCGTTATGAGAAGACCGCTGTAGGCGACAGATATGTCTGTGAGAATATGATGGCCAATGGATATTCGTTGGGTGGAGAACAGTCCGGACACATTATATTCAGCAAGCATGCAACTACCGGTGACGGAATCCTGACTTCACTGATGCTGATGGAAGTAATCATAGAGAAGAAGGTTTCCCTTCACACACTGGCCAGTGAAATTACTATTTATCCGCAGATTCTTAAAAACGTACGTGTTGCCAATAAGAAAGAGGCCAGAGAGAACGAAGCGGTACAAAAAGCAGTGGCACAGGCGGAAAAAGAGCTGGGTGACGATGGACGAATTCTGGTTCGTGAAAGTGGTACGGAGCCAGTCATTCGAGTGATGGTGGAAGCGGCTGATGATGAAATATGTGAGAAATATGTAAATCTGGTGCTGGCTGCCATGGAAGCGGAAAATCTAATAGTTGAAGAATAGAGCGGAGATAAAACTTTGAGGAAAGCAATCATCATAGGTGGAATATGCTGCATGCTCGGCCTGATAGCTGGCTGTGGCGCCAGAGAGCATTCCGGTGCTTATGACGCAGGTCTGGAGGCGTTGAGGAAAGAGGATTATATTACAGCCTTGAGTCAGTTCCAGATAGCGGCAAAGGAAGATGGACGTGAGGTGGAAGCTTACCGGTGTGAAGGAATTGCCTATTTAGAAATGGGCGAGTACGAGCATGCCGTAACGTTGCTGAACAAGAGCCTTGAAGAGTTGGATTACAAGGATGAGTCATTTGAAAAGGATGTAAATTACTATCTTGCGGAGGCTTATCGGGGAAATGGCGAAGTGGATAAGGCGATTGAAATCTACGCCGGTCTGATCGATAAGTATAAGGACGCTGAGGCTTACTTTTTGCGGGGACAGATGTATCTGGATCAGCAGGAGGAGCAAAAAGCGGCTTCTGACTTTAAAAAGTCTTTGGAAAAAGATACGGGATATGATAACTATATCAATGTCTATCTGGCCTATGCCGGGAAGAACAGGGGCGCAGACGGTGCCTCATATCTGGAGAAGGCAGTGGATAAAAACCCTGAAAATGTGGAAGAACAGTATCAGCAGGGGCGTATTTACTATTATCTGGAAGAGTATAACAGAGCGAAAGATGTGTTGAACGAAGCGGCGGATTCCGGGAATCAGGATGCGGTCTTGTTGTTGGGCAAGATTTATCTGGAGACCGAGGATACTGCCAATGCCAGGGCGTTATATCAGAATTATCTGCAGAGCAATGAGGAGTCGTCCACAGCTTATAATGGACTGGCTCTCTGTGATATTGCGGATGAAGAGTATGGCAGTGCGACGGTAAATATTCAAAAAGGTCTGGACTGTAAGGATCAGGAAGAGCGTGAAAATCTGTTGTTCAATGAAATCGTTGTATATGAGAAACAACTTGATTTTGACACGGCTAAGGTAAAGATGGCAGAATTTCTGGAAAAATATCCGGATAATGAAGCGGCCATCCATGAAAACACATTCTTACAGAAGCGTTAAGGAGAAGTTATGGGAGAGTTGTTTGAATCGGAACAAACGAAAGAGCGGGTGATTCTGGTGGGAGTACAGACACAGGGGCAAGATGATGTCTTCTGGTCTTTGCTGGAATTAGAAGAACTGGCTCAAACTGCTGGAGCCGAGGTGGTGGCCAGAATCGTGCAGAACAGGGAAGGCATCCATCCTGCCACCTATGTGGGAAAAGGTAAGATAGAAGAAATTCGGCAGATGCTGTATATGGTGGAAGCCACAGGTATTATCTGCGATGATGAATTATCACCGGCCCAGCTTAACAATCTGGAACGGGAATTAGAGTGTAAGGTCATGGATCGTACCTTGTTGATCCTGGACATTTTTGCGGGAAGGGCAACGACCAGTGAAGGTAAGATTCAGGTGGAACTGGCCCAGCTTAAATACCGACAGGCAAGGCTTGTGGGCCTTCGTTCCTCGCTATCCCGTCTGGGAGGAGGAATCGGCACCAGGGGACCGGGGGAAAAGAAGCTGGAGATGGATCGTAGACTGATTACGGATCGAATTGCCGCCCTTCGCAGAGAATTGGAAGAGGTGCAAAGACATCGGGATTTAATCCGCCAGAAAAGGGAAAAGGGCCGGATGAAGGTCTGTGCCATCGTAGGCTATACCAATGCTGGAAAGTCTACCCTGTTAAATGTGATGACAGGGGCAGATGTTCTGGAAGAGGATCAACTTTTTGCCACGTTGGATCCGACCACTCGTGTGCTGGATCTTCCGGGAGGACAGCAGATTCTGCTGACGGATACGGTTGGATTTATTCGTAAACTGCCCCATCATCTGATAGAAGCCTTTAAAAGTACTTTGGAGGAAGCCCGGTACGCGGATATTATTCTTCATGTGGTGGATTCTTCCAGCCCTCAGATGGAGCAGCAGATGCAGGTGGTGTATGAGACTTTGAAGCAGCTGGAAGTTGAGGAACGCACGGTGATCACCTTGTTTAATAAACAAGATAAGATGACCGAAGAGAAGCAGCTTCGGGACAGCAGGGCGGACTACGTGCTGAAAACTTCGGTGAAATATCATAAAGGGTTGGAATCGCTCAGGGAATTGTTGGAAGAGATCTTGAGAAAACAGCAGATTTTTATCGATCGTCTTTACCCCTATCAGGAAGCATCTAAAATATCTTTAATCCGCCAATATGGTCAGTTGATTTCTGAGGAATACCTGCCAGAAGGAATTCAGGTTCAGGCATACGTGCCCAAAGAAATCTATGGAAATGTATAAATGAGGCTGCCGCTTTTTTTAGCGGCAGCCTAAATTTATAAAATCATTTAATTGACAGATGGGTATAACTTGTTTAATATAAATAAGATACTGAAGATGAAGTTGATGGGGCAGCCCATAATCAAAAGTATTTTAGTGGAGGGAAAATGAGCGATAAGGATACCAGAGAAGTAAAAGAGAAAAAAGGGTTAAAAGAAGAGGATCGGCAGAAGAAAAAGAAGTGGTGGATTGTGCTGGTGGTGATATTGGCAGTTCTGGCAGTGGCTGTGATTTCTGTTTATGCCGTGGTGAAACATTATTATAGTAAAAGTAATTACGTAAAGGACAGTGATGTCACGGTAGCGGAAAGTGTGGAGACAGAAAGCACCGGGCTGACCGAAGAAGAAACCAATGCCTTGGAGGCGGAGACGGCTGATATTCTGGATGATATCACCTTACCCAACGATAAGAATGTCTATAATATTCTTCTGATTGGTGTGGACCGCAGGGATAAGTCCTGGAACGGTAATTCGGATTCCATGATTTTGGTCTCTATAAATAAAGATACGAAAAAAATCCATATGACGTCATTTATGAGGGATTTATATGCATCGATTCCTGGTAAGGGAGTGCACAAATTGAATGCATCCTGTGCTTATGGAGGAGGCCCCCTTGTTGTTCGAACCATAGAGGATAATTACAAGATACCCATCGATAACTATGCCAGCGTGGATTTCGATGCCATGATTGACATCGTGGATCTGGTGGGTGGTGTGAACATTGATATTTCTGATGCAGAGGTGAAAGTGGCCAACAATTATGTTGCTGAGATGTGCAAACTCCGGGATGAAGATCCAGCTAAGCATAATATTAGTAAAGGCGGAGAGCAGCTTTTGGATGGATATCAAGCCGTAGCATATGCCAGAATTCGTTACGTGGGCAATGCGGATTATCAGAGAACTGAGCGTCAAAGAGAGGTGCTCACCAAGATTATGGAGAAAGCGAAAGGACTGAGCATTGGAGAGCTTAACACCTTGGCTAATCGCTTATTGCCTATGGTTACTCATAATATAGATGAGGGTACGATGCTCACTCTTTTAACCGAGGTGCCGACCTTCTTAAGTTATGAGAATGTTCAGAGTCGTGTG
>DVNN01000363.1 GCA_018714325.1 Candidatus Pelethocola excrementipullorum | reverse complement strand
CGTTGGCCAAGGGACAGGTTATCACCATCATTATTTAAGACCGTATCATAACCCATGGGAAGCCTTCGGATAAAGGAATCGGCATTCGATAATTTTGCGGCTCTTCGCACTTCTTCGTCTGTGGCATACAGATTCCCATACCGGATGTTCTCGGTAATGGTACCGGTAAAAAGGTGAGTATCCTGCAGCACCAGCGACAAAGAATTCCTTAAATCCTCTTTCCTGATATCCTTGATGTCGATTCCATCATAGGTGATCTGCCCGCCCTGAATCTCGTAGAATCGATTGATCAAATTGATAATTGTAGTCTTACCGGCACCCGTGGAACCCACAAAGGCAATTTTCTGTCCCGGTTTGGCATAAAGATTAATCTTATCCAAAACCTTCTTGGTCTCATCATAGCCGAATGTCACATCGTGGAAGCGGACATCTCCCTTTAATGGTACAAGATCCGCCGTCTTAGACACCTCCCAACCAAAATCCCCCGTGAATTCCTCTGCTTTTACAAGGTGCTTCTGGTCATCGAGTTTGGCCCTGGAAAGTGTTACTTTTCCTTCATCAACCTCGGGCTTGGCAGCTAGAATCTGGAAGATTCTCTCAGCCCCTGAAACAGCCGATAGGAAAAGGTTTATCTGCTGGGTGAATTGATTCACGGGTACAGCAAATTGCCTTACGAATATCAGATAAGAGGCCAGTGTACCAAGATCAAGTAAACCTTGGATTACCATCAGGCCACCTACAGAGGCGGTAAAGGTATAGTTGATGAAGCCGATGCTTACAACCATTGGAACCATGACGCCGGAGTAGGCGAAGGCTTTGGTAGAGGCCACTCTAAAATCGTTGTTCAGAACCCGAAATGTCTTTAAGTTATTTTTCTCACGGCCGAATACCTTTTCTACCTTCTGACCCTCCATCATTTCCTTAATAAAACCATTCAGATCGCCGGCATATTTCTGCCGCTTGGCATAGTATATTTTGGAAGTTTTGCTGTTGTAGTAGATGATGAATATAATAACTACAAAACAGACAAGTGTAAAAAAGGTCAGTGGAACATTTAGTATAAACATCATCAGAAGAGATCCCAGAACGGTGATGAAACTCTGAGTCATAAGGGAAAAGCAAGTATTCAGTGCATTCTCTATGGTGTCAATGTCATTCGTAAAGTAACTCATAATATTGCCGTCACTGTTGGAATCATAGAAGGATAAGGGAAGGGAATCCACATGATCAAACAAGTCTTTTCTGAGTTCAAATATGATGTTTTGTGTTATCTTTACCATAAGCCGGTTACAAAAAAAGGTGGAGATCACACCTGACAGATAGATGATAATGAGTACAATAACGGCGGCCAGTAACCCCCTCACATGGCCAGGGATGATATAGTTATTGATAATAGGCCGTAAAAGGAAGGAACCGGTGATTCCCACGAGGCCGCTGATACCAGATAAAATGATCACCAGCGTCAAGAGGTATTTACTTGGTTTCAGATACACACTGAACCTTTTTAAGGTTTCGAATACATTTTTTCGTTTAGGAGTCCGGTTAGGAGATTTACTCATTTAAAACACCTCCTTTTTTCTGTGAGTTATAAATTTCCTTAAATATCTTGTTGTGTAAAAGCAGTTCATCAGGCGTGCCAATTTCATCAATTTTGCCATCGTCTAAGATGATAATCCTATCGGCATGGATGACGGAAGAGATACGCTGTGCAATGATGATCTTAGTGATATGTGGATGATAAGTTTTTAGGTTATCATAAAGCTTTTTTTCGGTATTCATATCGAGAGCGGAGGTGGAATCGTCAAAAATCAATATTTGAGGATTCTTAAGCAGGGTCCTTGCGATGCAAAGCCGCTGTTTTTGTCCGCCGGAAAAGTTATTTCCCCCTTCTTCCACGTGATAATCATAGCCGTTTTCCTTCTCTTCAATAAATTCACTGGCACAAGCGGTATCCGCGGCGGCCTTCATCTCCTCAAGGGTGGCGTTTTCATTGCCCCATCTTAGATTTTCTGCGATGGTGCCGCTGAATAGTGTGTTCTTTTGAAGGACCATGCCTACCCGGTCTCTTACATGGCTTAAGGGATAGGATTGGACGGGAAGATCGTCGATATAAACCACTCCGTCCGTGGCATCATAGAGTCTTGGAATAAGCTGGACCAGAGATGTTTTTGAAGAACCTGTACCGCCTAGAATTCCTATGGTTTCGCCGGATTGAATGGAAAGATTGATATCTTCCAGGACGTATTCTTTGGCCTTCTTACTGTATTTAAAAGAGACATTTTCCATCCTTACAAGCCCTTTTACGATCTTGTGCTTAGAGTCGCCTTCGTCCAATAATTCTATTTTTTCATCCAATACTTCCGCGATTCGATGGAAGGATTCCATGGCCTTTGTAAGGTTTATAAACACCGCCGATATCAACATCAAGGAGTTTAATATTTGGAGTACATAGCTTAAGAATCCGGTTAATTGCCCTACCATCAGATGGTCGGTAATCACGAGATTTCCTCCAAACCACACCAGTGAGGCGATGGTTCCATACATAACAAGCTGCATGGCAGGTGCATTTAGCATCGAAATACTGTAGGCTAAGATGGATACTTCTTTGAGTTCTTCATTCACGGATTTGAATTTGGCGTACTCATAATCCTCCCTGGCATAGGCTTTTACAACCCTTATGGCCCTTAGGTTTTCCTGGGTTACACGGTTTAAAACATCGTAGATTCTCTGCATCCTGTGATAGAGTGGGGACAGGTTTTTCACGATAAAGAATAATAAGGTACCCAGGATGGGAACTGCGATAAAGAATACCACGGCCAGCTCTTGGCTCATCATAGTAGCCATTACGATACCGGAAATTAATAAGATTGGCGCTCTGAAGATGGAACGGATTCCAGGTACGATGGCATTTTGGATAATCGTTACATCAGAGGTTAATCTGGTGATAAGAGAGGGAGTGGTAAAGTGATCCATGTTGGAAAATGCAAAGGATTGTATCTTTAGATATTCCGCATCTCTGATTTCTGCCGCGAACCCATTCCCGAACTTGGAAAAGTTATTACTACATCCTCTGCCGAAGACAAAGGAAAAGATGGATAATACTAATATGAATATTCCTATTTTAATGATATATTGCATGTCTCGATTTCCGATTCCTATATCTATGATCTTAGACATATAGGTAGGAATCATAATCTCAAAAACAGCTTCCAGGACACAACATATAAATCCAATCAGCCACTCTTTCTTATAATTCTTCGTATATTTATAAAATGTTCTGAGCATAATTTCGTCTCCGTTCTTATGTATCTTCCAGCAGCGTTTATTCACATGCTGTAAGCGCTTACATCAATCTATTATATTTCTTATAAGGAAAAATTGCAACATTCTGCCGTGAATATGGGAAATTGCTCACGAATCATAAAATGATTTGAATTATTTTAAAACTATTGCTATAATGAGCCAATGAAAGAAATCTGCGAAAGAGAAAGTGAGATTCAAGATGTTGGGACTGGGGACGATTGTCAACACAATAGCCGTTGTAGTGGGTGGAGTATTTGGAACAATTTTTGGAAATAAGATTACGAGGAATCTTCAGGATATGTTGATGAAGGCCATGGGGGTTGCTGTATTATTTATTGGTATTTCAGGAACGCTGCAATATATGTTCGTCCTTAAGGATGGGAAGGTTAGTACCCAGGGCACCATGTTGCTGATTCTTTCTTTGGCGCTGGGTGGCCTGTTGGGAGAATTGGTTGGAATCGAAAGACAGATTGAAAGGCTGGGAGAATGGCTTAAACAGAAGATCAACAGGAAGAACGATGGGTATTTTGTGGACGGATTTGTCAATACGGCCCTTCTTATATGTGTGGGTGCAATGGGAATGGTGGGGTCCATACAAGATGGTCTTACCGGGGACACCTCCATGTTATTTGCCAAGGCTGCAATCGATATCGTATTAGTCATGGTAAATGCTTCAATCTTCGGCATTGGAGCCGCATTTGCAGCACTTCCCATGTTTCTATATCAGGGGTTGATTACACTTATCGCCAGCGGTGGCAGTAATTTTATAGGTACCCAATTAATAGAAAACTTATCCATGGTTGGAGCTTCCCTGATTTTTTGCATAGGGATTAATCTGATCTGGGGAAAGAAGATCAATGTGGGTAATATGATTCCGGCATTGCTGGTACCAATTATCTATGGACTGATTGTTTCCTGAAGTCATACAGGAAGCGAAGGCAGAAAATCCCCAAAAGTGGAGATAGAATAAACGATTAAATTTAAGAGGATGTGAGGAAAGAATGGATAACCAAGAGCAAAAACATAAACGCCGTGTACGGTATAAGGGAACACACCCGAAGAGTTTTAAGGAAAAGTATAAGGAACATCAACCTGAGAAATATCCGGAAACCGTAGCCAAGGTCATAACGAAGGGAAGTACTCCCGCAGGCATGCATCTATCCATCTGTGTGGAGGAGATATTAGAATTTCTCCAGATTAAACCGGGACAGGTTGGCCTGGACGCAACCTTGGGATATGGAGGCCATACCCAGGAGATGCTGAAATGTTTAGAATCCAAGGGGCATATCTATGGTCTGGATGTGGATACTATCGAAATGGCTAAGACAAAGAAGCGTCTGGAATCCTTGGGATATGGTTCCGATATATTGACTATCAAAGAATTAAACTTTGCAGATATAGATCAGGTGGCGGAGGAAGCAGGTCCATTTGACTTTATATTGGCAGATTTAGGTGTTTCTTCCATGCAGATCGATAATCCCGACAGAGGATTCACCTATAAAAAAGAAGGTCCCTTGGATTTACGCCTAAATCCAAATAAGGGAGTTTCCGCTGCCCAACGTCTGAAGGAAGTGACTCAGAAGGAATTGGAAGGGATGCTGATTGAGAATTCGGATGAGCCTTATGCCGATGTGATTTCCAAGGCTGTTATGTCTAAGATCAAGAGAGGCGGCGATGTTTCCACCACAACTCAACTTCGGGAGATTATTGAAGAGGCACTGAGTTTCATACCCCTTGAGAAACGGCAGGAAGCGGTAAAGAAGTCCTGTCAGAGAACCTTTCAGGCTTTGCGTATCGATGTGAACAGTGAGTTTGAAGTCCTGTATGAGTTCCTGGAAAAACTTCCAAATGTGCTGGCTAAGGGCGGAAGGGTTGCCATTCTGACCTTTCATTCGGGAGAGGACAGGATTGTTAAAAAGTCTTTCAAACAATTGCTCCGGGAAGGGGTATACAGTGATATTGCAAATGAAGTTATCAGGCCATCGGCGGAGGAGTGCAGCAGGAATAGCCGTGCCCGCTCAACGAAGATGAGGTGGGCGATAAAAGCGTAGAAAAGATGCAGCTGTATCCAAAAGGGTACGGCTGCATCTTTATTGTTGTCTACTTCTCAACAATGATGATCAGCACCTGACCAATATAGACCATATTGGTTGGTAAGTTGTTCAAAGCCCGGATCATATCAATGGATGTCTGGAACCTTTCGGCCAGTTGGCAGAGATTATCATCTGGCAGGACCGTATAAGTAAAGCTGGGAAGTTCCCTCATGGTGCCGGTAATCTGAAGTATCTGCCCAATCTGAAGTTCATCGCTGGTCAGGTTGTTTAAGGTCTTAATTGCGTCAACTGTTGTATGGAATCTCTGAGCCAGCAGCCAGAGCGTATCATTTGGCTGCACCGTATAGGTGAAGCCTGGCGTGGTGCCTCCACTTGGAATCTTAAGCACCTGTCCCACATAAATCATATCACTGGTTAGATTATTCAAAGCCATAATGGCTTCCACGGTAGTATTATATTTCTGAGCCAGCAGCCAAAGGCTGTCTCCCGGCTGGACAACGTATTCTCCGGGGGAGGGGCCTGGTCCCGGGGTATTCTCTTTTATGCCCCAATAGGTATCATAGAGGGCATTCCAGGTTTCCGGACCCACGATGCCATCGGGGTTTAAACCCATCATCTTTTGGAAGGCAATCACCGATTGATAGGTGAGATTATCGAAGATACCGTTTTGGGTGAGCTGCGGAATCGTTGGATAGTAATCGCTGATAAAGCTTAGGATATACTGCAGTGTGAGTACATCGATGCCGGTGTCTCCCCAGCTTAAGGTGGAACTGGGTGGGACGGTTCCGATTCCGAGAGCGGTTCCCTCGCTATCTAGTTCGGCAAGTCTTGTGACGGCGGTGTAGAGGGCGGAAATCTTATACCAGGTGGCTTTTCCCACGATCCCATCGGCCGCCAGACCGAATATACTTTGGAATTTCTTAACGGCCGCCTGAGTACTGCTGCCAAACACGCCTGGCTCGTCGGTGATCAGGGGAATGGCCGGATAGTTTTGTCTGATTCTGTTTAAATAAGTCTGTATTGTCTGAACATCCAGCCCCGTGCTGCCTGGCCGCAGTGCTGTGCCGGGATAGGATACGATGACATTGGTTATGGCATTGGTCTCGACAATTTCCACATCATTGGGGTAATAGTAGCGCAGAATCTGCAGAGGGGTAAATCCTTGGTTGGCCAAAGATACGGTTCCCCACTGGGACAACCCGGCGCAGGTAGCCGTGGTGCCATTGCAAAAAGAAGTGAAGTATGGTGCGATATGTCCCTGTCTCCGTACATATTGGTTGAAAATCTCATCTACGATGCGGCTGATGGATTCATAGATCGTCCGTCCATATACAAAATACTGGTCATAGGCGGTACTATTTGTGATATCGAAGTTATATCCCCGTCCCCTGTACCATTCTGTAAATACCCTGTTTAATGCAAAGGTGATAATAGCATAAATGTTGGCCTCCAGTGCGGCCTGAGGCCAGGTAGGAAAGATCTCGCTGCTGGCAACATTTTTCACGTAATCAGGGAAGGAAACCTGGACATTGGAAGCAGAAGAGGCGGGAGTTCCAAGGTGTACGGTTATGGGATTCGGTATCACAACCTGACGTAAAATTACCGGTTCCACAAGTGGTCCGGCCTGATTTCGGGGGCCAGGCATCTCAACCGCATGTTTGCCTATTGAAAATCGATACAAGATGGGATTCCTTTGGAATTCCTGCATCGGAATCAAAGATACCGGCTGTATGGCAGTTTCCCCGTCAAAGATATGTACCCCGGTAATAAAAAAGCTATTAAATCCCTCGGCATCCACCCTTACGTCGTAGCTGGTATAAGGGGAGCCTGTATAGTTTGGAGTCAAAGTAAAACTTCTGTCCACGGTCTCTAAGGTAATTGGTTCGGTTTCTCCGCTTTCATTTGTCATCAGATCATAAAGCTGTCTGCCGTTTGCGTCCATGACTCTCACACGTGCACCGGCTATGGGGATTGCATCTTCAGCGGTACGCGCCTGTATGATTAAATAACCTGAGCCCATTCCTGAATATTCCTCCTATTAATCCATCATAAAGATGATGAATCTATCTGTTTTCTGTATTTATCTTATTCGTCTTTTTGCGAGGTTATGATTAAAAGAAACCCAAAGATTTCTACGATAATGGACGCTTCACACTTCCAAGAGTGATGTCATGTTGTAGTGCTTAAGAATAGGTTGCGTTTGTAGAGATTAGATTGAAAAGGAAATACTTCTATAGTAAAATGACAGATATAATATTTGATGGATTATCCTGACGAGAAACCAATAAACTGAAAAAATATTAATTATAAAGAGGTAATAAATATTGATAAAAAACCATAAACGTTATCTGCTGTTGGCTGCAATCTGTGTTTTTAGTATAAGTTGGGCAGGATGTGCTGCAGAGGAGACCGGTAAATCAACTTCGAGTTCAGGGGCTGAAACTACAAGTTTGAATTCAAGCAGTGAAGGAATCTTTGATACTGACCTCGTGGATACAAAGGAAGATAATGAGGAAGCAGAAAAAGCTGGGGATAGGAGTAAGCTGATTAGCGGATCATATTTTGATTCCATGAATGGCTGCGCGGTAATCCTGGATGCAGACCGATACGCATTTTATAATGAAGCGGATTCCAGCGTGCAGGTATCCCCATGTTCCACCTTCAAAATTGTATCCACCTTGATTGGATTACAGAATCAGGTAATCACATCAGAAGACAGTACAATGGGGTATGATGGTACCCAGTATCCTATGGAAGATTGGAATGGTGACTTGAGTTTATCAGAAGCATTCCAAAAATCCTGTGTCTGGTACTTTAGAAAGGTAATTGATCAGGTGGGTGAGGAAGAGATAAAAGCAGAGTTGGAAGATCTGGGATATGGAAACTGTGATGTATCTGAGTGGCAGGGAAATCACAGCAATCCCATCTCAGAGCTGAATGGGTTCTGGTTGGAATCATCCCTTAAGATATCACCACTGGAGCAGGTTAATTTGCTGCAAAAGATCTTCGAAGGAAAGACGAGGTATTCGGAAAAAGCAGTGGATGTTTTGAAGCAGGTGATGCTGATCGAAACCAATGAATACGGGAGTTTCTATGGCAAAACAGGAACTGGGATGAATCATAATGCCTGGTTTGCCGGGGTGTTGGAGCGGGAAGATTCCAATCTTTATTTTGCGGTATATATCGATGATGAAAACGTTGGTGAAGTGAATGGCAGCAAGGCGAAAGAAATTGCAATAAACACCGTGAAAGATTACTGTGATACGAATTAGTAGGTTTCCCTTATTAAAAGATTTTTCTGTACCTTCTGGAGATAACAGGGTATGATGTAATTAGAGAGAGTTATAGAAGGGAGGAGGACCATGATAACTCAGGAAGAGTTTTTAGAGATACTGGATGAACTTTGTGGTGAACTTCCCAGTGATTTTTTCAAGCAGCTGAATGGAGGCGTTGTACTTCAGGAATATGCCAAGCTCCATCCCAATGCCCGGGAAAATGACTTGTGGATTATGGGGGAGTATTGCAGGAATGGAAATATGGGCAGGTATATCAATATTTATTATGGATCTTTTCAGCAGGTGTACGGCGGACTGACCTATGAAGCCTTAAAGAATAGGGTCAGACATACCCTTCGGCATGAATTTAGGCATCATCTGGAATCTCTTGCGGGGCAAAAGGATTTGGAAATTATAGATAAGGTGAGGCTGGCCGAATACCAGTCATGGGATGCTGAGAATTGACAATCACGATTCCATCTGTTAAGATAGAGCCAATATAATTGCTTATGTTATCACCACCGGGTGATACTATGAAAAGGCATTCAGAATCAAACCGTAGGTACGGCGCAGAATTGCGTTATAAGGTTTGGTTCTGGATGCCTTTTTACGTAGGCGCATATGTTGATTAGTATTTCATATATTTTAAGGAGGATTTCATGTATAAAAAGACAAAGTATTTATCAGAGGATGCGAAAAAAATCAGAGAAGAGGTGTTCGTGCGCGAGCAAGGATTTGAGAATGAATTCGATGAAATCGATGACTATGCTACACATCTGGTATTTTATGAAGAAGAGGCTCCCTTTGCCGTATGCCGGTATTATGAATCGGAAAATCCAAAGGAATACTGGGTAGGCAGACTAGCTATTATTAAGGAGTATAGAGGAAGGCAGTTTGGCAGACATATGCTGGAGGTTCTGGAGAAAAATATAAAAGAAGAGGGAGGGACTAAGATATCCCTGTCCGCCCAGGTAAGGGTGCAGGAGTTTTATGGAAAGATGGGATATCTTCCCCAGGGTGAACCTTATCTGGATGAATACTGTCAGCATGTGCATATGGAGAAAAATCTGTAGGCTTTATCAACAAAAGATGTGAATGTAAAGTGAAAATAGAGCAGAGGCAAGATAAATCTTATCTTTCTCTGCTCTATTTCTATATTTCAGGTTAATCCTCATCGTATTCCATGTGTTCTGGTAAAGGATCTGTAAATTTTACGGTGATAAACATGGCGATGATGAATAATATCATATTTAGATAAAATGGAAGCTGCCTGTTGATACTGGAGAGTTTTCCTGCAATATATCCGGAAGGTGAAGCGAAGACAAACATTGCAACACTTAAAACTCCTACGATTCTGGCCCTTTCTTCCGGATCCACATAGAGAGCCAACATGGAGTCTTTTCTGGGAACCACCAGCGCGAAAGCAAAGGCCTCCATAATGGTATACAAGATAATAAATAGGAAACTCTTAGTTGGGCTGAAGATTATTACAGCCTGGGCGCCTATGTAGATGAAAAATCCAATCGCCATCGGATAGCGGAAGGGAAGTTTCTGTAATTTTTCCTGCATGGCAAACATGAAAACCAGCATGATTACAGCCCTTAGAATTGGAAAGAAGGCAAGAGCGCTTTTCGGTATTAAGAGATTTTCCGTTGCATACAGGGAAAAGAAGTTCGTGCTTATCTGTGTTGTGATATGTAATAAAACCATGATCGCCAACACCTTTACCGTTGGTTTGTCCTTAAATATTTTAGGCAGAATATATTTATATTCGTAAATCATATAGCGTATGCTCTGATGTCTGGTTTCCCTCTTACGTCTTTTACCCTGTGCAGTTTCCGTGGCAAATAAGATCGTAATCAGACACTTGGCCACCATACAAACCGCGAAGATGGAGTATAGCACCCTCATAACTGGAACCAGGGAGGTTTTACTGATGATAAGACCTGAAATTGGAGCGAAGAATACGGCCAGGAGCCCGGATATCGTCACCCAGGTATAGAGGTTCAATACTTCCTTAGGCTTGGCATCCTCAATCAGGAGACAATTCCAGGCAGTCTGATTCACCTGCTCGAAGCTGTTTAATATAATTGCTACAAGGAAAAACCAGAAATTCTGGGAGACAGCCCATATGACACAGGGAATAATCCAACCAAACAGATCACCGAATATGGTGGTAGCCTTTCTTCCTGCTTTATCGGCGATAACGCCACCTCCAAATGCAAAAAACACCTGCACAAACATACTGATGGACATCAACGTTCCAATCTGTACATCATTTACCCCGAGGGCATACATATAGAGTGTTATGTAAGGTGCTATTAAGCTCTGGGGGATTCCCCAAAGTGGCTCGATGAAAGTCAATACTTTCGGGTTACCCTCTAACTGAAATAAGGTCTCTATCAGGGGGTGCTTTCGCAAATTAAAACGAGTAGATATATGCTTCATTGTTCATATCCTTTGTACATAGATTTAAATTGCCCAATATTTTAAGTATATAGGGGAATCTTGTAAATAGCAAGACGTATTTTATTGATGTTGGGGGGCTAATCCCCTATAATAAACACAAAGTTTTAAAGCGGACACTTTTTTTGATTCTACAAAATAGATTCATATTAGTTTGTTATGATAAGGCGTGGAGGTACAAGAATGAGTAAAATTTTAATTGTAGAAGATGATTTATTCATACAAGATTTATTATATGATTTTATTGGTGAGGCAGGATATGAGATTGAGGTAGCCTCGGATGGCGTCGAAGCACTTGCTAAATTTGCGGGGGGTGTCTTTGATTTAATACTTCTGACATTATGATACCAAAAATAGACGGATATAGTGTATGCGAAGTGATTCGCAAACAATCAAGTATTCCAATTATCATGCTGACGGCGCTAGACAGCGAAGCGGATCAAATCAAAGGATTGGATTTACAGGCAGACGATTATATCACAAAGCCCTTCTCTATGCCGTTGTTGATACGAAAAATATCTGCTGTTTTGCGACGTTCTTCCAAGTATGAAGCGGTGGCT
>DVNN01000362.1 GCA_018714325.1 Candidatus Pelethocola excrementipullorum | reverse complement strand
CCTATCCGTCCACGATATCGGAGATCAATCTCAACAGACTTATCCACGTTTAGAAGAATCGGATAAATATTAAATTCCGGCAGCACCAGGCGGTCTCTTGCGAAATCTCTACCTGGCTGAATCTCTCCTTTGATATCAGCGATATCACCATTTTCTTTTAGAAACACTTTCCGGGCGGAAAGCACTGTGATATCCGTAAATTCAGCTCCCGGTGATATGCCTTTTTCCTCCAAAAAAGCAATTGTTCTGGATGAATCGGGGTATACAAAGCATCTGGCTCCCGCAGGTGCATCCATGTAAGACCAACAGATTGCTCCAAGGGGCACTGTACTGGCCAAAGCCTCTATCTCCACCTCCCGGCTATCCTCCAGAATACATTGGTATAAGGTGTCCTTCTCTTCCGGGCTCAGGTCCAGACATAAGGTATCCAGCCCATTCATCCAGATTACATTTTTACTATCCAGATCCTTCTTATAAGGCAGCTGAGATACTCCTTCCTTATATTCTGCACTTTGAAATACTGGCAGAAATGAGTCCAACTGGGAAAAGTCCTTGATTCCATAGGTTCGATAGGTATTCTGTCCATTCCTTAGACGGAACACGACAGCTACCTTCGTCCAGTTTTCTTCCTTATCGGAATTTCCTGCTAACTCTTCCATCCATTGATAAGCATTATCCAGGTTCTTTCCTGTCAATTCCATACTGTCCAGACGAATTCTCATAGAATAAGAGTCAACCCCCTCATCATCCTCCCCGCCTGTCAAATCGAAGCCCCCAATACTTACACCCATGGATTCCACCTGGGATAAGGCAGGGTAATTCTTATCATATGCACTCCCAATCAGGCCAAAAACCCCCACAATTCCAAGTCCGATTCCAATGGATGCCAAAAGAGCTGCTTTCCCTTCCAAAAAACCCTTTAGCGCCGATTGATACACGACTCCGATTACCCCATAGACAGTGATCGTACCAATCAGTATGCCCGTGACAGCCCAGCCCCAGCCACCCTGGCTGCCGGACAGTACCTGTAGAAGTTGACCGCATATCAATCCCCCCGGCACGGCCATTAGCATACGAAATGGAAGTTTGATTTTGGGGAATGCCAGTGGCAGTTCTGAGTATTCAGCACGCCTTCTCTCAATCAGCCAGTAGATGAGTATTCCACTGACAACGATCCATATCAAGGCCGCCACCAGCCACTGAAAATGGACACCGAAAGTCCAAAGGCTGGAAGCATTTCCAAGTATCATCCCATCCGTATATCTCAACCCTTCGTCCAGCAGCCGAACCGGGGATACCATAAGCTGCAGCTTCTCCATGAACTCAGAGTAATAAAAACTATTCAGATATAGATTGCTGTAACCGATAATTACAAACTTTATGACCACTTCTCCATAGAACAACAGAATTGCAAGGCCAGCCACGGCCATCATCACATTGCCAAAAAGAATGCTGGATACCATGGCCAGATTATAGATCAACAGATAGGCTAATACACCCACCAACACGCCCTTCCAAATATCCTCCACCGGTTCTTTTAAATCCAGATCGTTGCGGATGAAAACCACAATATATCCGGCAACCCGACTGATAACCATAGGAATCAGGTAAATCAAAAAGCTGCTCAGGGAAACAGAACCAATCAGACACTTCCTACCTGCCGGAAGCGAATAATAAAAATCCGTCTTTTTCTTGGAAAATAGAAATGAGGCGCTGCTGACTCCCATCCATACTCCCATAACAATTGCACTCACAAAATAAGCCCAACTATCGGGGCCGCCCAGAAAGCTGTCGGAGCCTACGTAGTATGTAGGAGTGATCAGATAGTTCAGCACCTGCATCAGGCAGACATAGGACCAAATTACCAGAAGCCATCTTTTCTTCTTCATATCCGCCGATACCAGATTAAAGAATAAGCGATTTGATGTCATATCCGATTTCCTCCGTTTCTCTTTTGAATAACTCCTGAATATCCACCCCATGATCCGAGACATCCTTGGATATGAGAAGATCGCCCATATGGAGAATCCCAATCTGATGACAGATTGATTCCAGCTCGTGGAGACTATGGGAAGCCACAATAAATGTGAGCTTCCGGCGTTTCGTCTCATTCTCTATGAACTCACAGACAGAATCACGAACCATCGGATCCAGGCCGTCGAACACCTCATCACACAGAATATAATCGGCCCCTGAAGAAATTGCAAGAAGAAAGCTGACCTGCTTTTTCATTCCCTTTGAAAATGTATTCAGTTTTGTATCTGGCTCCAGATTCAGGACGGATAACCGGTCCAGAAAGCCTGGCAGATTAAAATCGCTATAGACCCTATTGTAAAATTCCCCCATCAACCGGGGTGTTGCGTTAAAGAAGTAGTAGGGATCATCGGACTGATAGAATATCAATTGCTGCTGTTTTGGATTTCTCCAGACCGGCTTCCCGTCATACAGAATTTCCCCACTGTCGGGCTTTACGATACCCGCCAGCATCCGCAGTATGCTACTCTTTCCCGCACCATTGGTTCCCAACAGGCCGAATATGGTTCCCTCCTTAATTTTCAGTGTTACCTGGGATACCGCCACCTTTTGGTCGAATTTCTTGGTAATATCTATGATTTCTATCATATCTGCCCCCTTTGTACGCTGAACCTTCCATGGTTTCTATCACTTGTACATGTTTCTCTTGCCTTATATTCTGTTCCCCACTGGACAAGCCTGCAGTTCTTTCTCCATTCTGTACCCCCCTGTTTTTTTCTATAACTTATTATAACTCTACAGCTCCAAAATACAAGTATTTTGAAAAATGAGGGATACCAGCCCAATAGTATGTCTTAAGCAACTATGGCACTATTAAGTGGGAAGAGGCGAAAGTAAAACAGTCCCATCAGGGCCTTCTGGCCTTTGATGGGACTGTATCAATTAATCCTTTTGTTTCTCGTTTTTATTTAATTTATCTTTTCCAAGGCGGACATCTTCCATGTAGTCTACCATATCTTCGGGCAAATGGTCGAAGAGGTAGTTTTTACTATTTTTATGTTTGTTCAGATAGTTCCCCCGGATTTCTATGTTGGCGGCTTGTATTTCTTCTTTCAGACCCTGGGCAGACATTCGGATGGCGCCTTGTCCCATGATGATCATCTGTTCCAGAGCATCCGAGGTCGCTACGGTTACCTGGTATTTGTGACCGATTTCGTGGACGGTTCTTTCGATGTACTGGTCAGCGGTTTCTGCCTCTTTGGTGTACACTACGTGTATATTGCCGTAATCCAGGACTTCGCCTTTGTTTCCCTCTACTTTATAGGCATCGAAGACAAGTATCAGAATGTTTTTCTTGTAGCCCTGATAGTTGGTCAGTATGTCCATTAGTTTGGTGCGGGCGCTGGAAAGATCAGCATCGGCCAGCTCCTTTAGCTCTTCCCAAGCGAATATGATGTTGTAGCCATCCACCAGGAGATATTCTTTCTCCTGGCTTTTTTTGACGGGTCTGCTGCCCCGCCCGACACCGCTCTCGGCGTGTATTGTTTTTGTGAATCCACTTCGTTTCCTCTCCACGGTGCCATAAGTGCGTTCAAAGATTTCCTGTAGCTCTTTGTCCATTTCCTGGCCATCACTCCACCCTGCCCGGGTTTCTGAAGGTGAAAACAATTGCCCTGACTCTTCCTGAGGATCTTCCAGTTTTATGCCGCTCTCCACATGCATGTAATCCCGGACTTTATCCCAAGGGACCACAAATCCGGCACCGTGGGAGCAGAATACGGAGCCCGTGGGGTTTTCCAGATCTTTTTCCTGATCATAGCCTCGCTCCGCGATCACTTCCTCCGCATTGTGACAAGGCTCATATCCCTTCAGGGTGCAGAAAAGTCTCCCCCGCCCTCTGGTGTAGGCTATAACCTGGGTCTGGTAGTCTCTCATATTGACCACGGGAGCGCTTCCGGTAAGGATAGCGAACTCCCCTTCTAATCGCGGCTCGGAAAAGGTTCCATACATTCTTTGAACATCTGCGATCCCACGGCCCACCATTTCCGAAGGTATCTCCAGGCGATATTCGTAAACAGGCTCCAGAAGCAGGGATTTCGCCTGCATCAGTCCCTGCCGGACAGCCCGGTAGGTGGCCTGCCGGAAATCTCCTCCCTCCGTGTGCTTTATATGGGCACGGCCAGCCGTTAATGTAATTTTCAGATCGGTGATCTCAGATCCAGTCAAAACACCCCGGTGTTTCTTTTCCTCCAGATGGGTCATCACCAGCCTCTGCCAGTTCTTATCCAGGATATCCTCGCTGCAGCTGCTGTGAAACTCCAGGCCGCTGCCACGTTCCCCCGGCTCCAGCAACAGATGAACCTCAGCATAATGGCGGAGCGGCTCAAAATGGCCTACACCTTCCACCGTATTTTGGATCGTCTCTTTATATACGATGTTGCCGGATCCGAATTCCACATCCACCCCAAATCTTTCCCGAATCATATTCTTCAGTATTTCGATCTGAACTTCACCCATCATCTGAGCATGTATTTCCCCAAGTTCATCGTCCCATATAATATGAAGCTGAGGTTCCTCTTCTTCCAGCTGTCGTAATTTCAGCAGCATCTGATGTACATCCACGCCTTCTGGAAGCTGAATCCGGTAGGTCAATACCGGTTCCAATACCGGCATGTCTGAGGCCGCTTCCAGCCCTAATCCCTGACCTGAATAAGTTTTACTCAATCCGGTGACAGCACATATGGTACCCGCCGGTGCCTCACCGACCGTTCCGAACCCGGAGCCGGAATAGATACGTATTTGATCCGGTTTTTCTTCCCAGATTTCCTCAGACGTTTCGACTGATTGAGACTGAGCATTGGTCAGGGGCATCTTAACTTTCAAGACCCCTCCAGTCACTTTCAGATGGGTCAATCTGGTTCCTTGCTGGTCACGGCTGATCTTATAGATCTTGGCACCAAATCCTTCCGGATAATCTGGACATCTGGTATATAGGGCAAGCCCCCTTAAGAACTCCTCCACCCCCTGCATCTTAAGAGCCGAACCGAAATAACAGGGAAACACCTTACGTTTTTCAACCAATCCGGCAATATCCTCCGTACCAATCGTTCCACCGTCCAGATAACGTTCCAAAAGCCCCTCATCACACATAGCCAGATTTTCCTGCAACAGGGCTGCATCAGAATCACCTGAAAACTCCAGGCATCTGTCATCCAGCCTTTTGCTCAATTCTTCCATCAATAGATCCCGGTCGGTACCGGCCTGATCCATCTTGTTGATAAATAGAAAAACCGGTATTTCATATCTTTTCAGCAGTCTCCATAAGGTCTCAACATGTCCCTGCACCCCATCCGCACCGCTGATGACCAGGACGGCATAATCCAGAACCTGCAAAGTCCGTTCCATTTCCGCAGAAAAGTCCACATGTCCCGGCGTATCCAGAAGGGTTACCCCCCTGTCTCCCAGCGTGAATTCAGCCTGTTTGGAAAAGATGGTAATACCTCTATCCCGCTCTAATTCATAAGTATCCAAAAATGCATCTTTGTGATCGACCCGGCCCAGCTTCCGAATACTTCCTGTTTGATATAGAATGCTTTCTGCCAAGGTTGTCTTCCCTGCATCCACATGAGCCAGGATTCCTATTACCAGTTTATTCATATTTTCAGTCATATATATTATCCTATCGTTTTCTTCGTATTCAAATAATTCCTTATCATTCTTATATAATACGGTAACCCAATCTATCTTTTAAGCATATCACGAATCAAATAAATATTGCAAGTGTGATGATTTTAAAAGAATGGGAATATGAGGATTATCATGCAACAAAAAAGTACTATTAGGCTGGATTGCCTTTTCCTGTCGAACGAATTAAGGTTCGCATAAATAGGAGATTACACAACAAATCCCCTGAGAAGAAGGCCAACAGGCATTCCTTTCTCAGAGGATATGTTCACTTTTATTGAATGGGCATTGTCTTGTATCTCTTTCGTATAAATAGATACAAAATCCAGGCTGCGCCCAATAAAACCACTCCGCATACCAGCCCGAACACCCTGTAATCTATCGGTACTATAACCGATAGAACCGCAAGCAATATTCCCAATAACAAGCCCGGAATCATACTCAGCAAAGAGGGCACACTCTGCTTTACCACCTGGGTCTCACTCTCCCACTCATAATTAGGCAGCATCAGATTTATCATCAGTCCCCAGACCGCTGTAATCAGGGCAAATGCCAATGGTATCAGATAGTAAACAAGGGCACCCGCCACCCCAGGGTTCAGGCCAATCACAAGCATGGTGGAACAGATCAGGGCGGATGGTATCGTGATTGACAGGTTCACCAGCAACTTGCTATGGATAATTGTCTTCATGGTAACCGGCAGGGATTGAAGAATCCACAAATTCTTACCTTCCAACGATATGGACGCCATCGTAGTACAGCACATGCCTATACAGGCACCTATGATATAGGAAGCAGCACTTACAGTATATGTTCCGGCATTGGGGTCCTTCATCGCTTCTGACAACTTATCCGGTCCAAAGATCATCAGTGCAGCGGAAGCTAACACAGCCATCACAACACCTACAATGGTGTTTGTAAAATATACGGAACACCCCGTCCATCTGCGGATTTCCTTGCCATACAATGCTCCCAGGGTTCCTTTCTGCTTTAACCCATGTACTCTATAGTTGGAAGCGGTATGACGGGATGAAACTGCCGTATTAATCTTCTTATATCCAAAGCTCAAAACCCAGATGAACAAAAGATACCAGCCAACCGAGATTCCACTCAAGAGAATCATTGAACCAAAACTACCTTCCACCACGGCCTGATTAAACAGCCGCACAGGCGGGTAGGCTCCCTCCATGATCCCTCTGGCTTCTCCCAGCATTGCCTTTATATAGGTTTCATTTAACGCCCCATTCTCCAAGGCCAGCTTACTGTTGGGTAATGAAAAACTGCCCACCAAAACGCCGCTGATCAGGAGTATAAACAGGATAGCACTCACCATATTGGAACGGCGGAATCTGGAGGAGACCGCGGTGATCAAGGTTCCTATGATAACCGCCGCCGTGGTGGGTAAAAAACAGATGATCAAACTGCCGATCAACCAGGCGATATAAAAGAACCATCCCGGCTTCTCCCATATTGCATAGACGATTCCCATCGGCAGCATAACCACTGAAGTCAAAAAAGTATTCCATAGATACATATTAATGAATCTGCTTGCAATGACTGTGGAGGTTTTCACGGGGATGGACATCAGGAAATCGTAGTCCCGGTATCCAAACAATTCCCCCGCTGTCTTAAAGATTGTAAATACCAAGGCTATCATACTGCCGACAAAGAAGCCAATGGCCGGCACCAATTCAGATGCCCCCAAATAACATAGGCCGTAGGCGGTACCCCCCGCATAAAAAGCCATGACAAGGACTACAATAACCATCGCCGATAGAAGGAGCAGTTTGCTACTGCGTTTCTTCTTATCCTTGCCATATCTTATCTCATTAATCCCCATCTGAGCAATGAGGCGATTCTTAACCAGAAGAAAACACTTATTTTTCATGATTTATTCCGCCTTCCTCGCTTCCCACCAGGCTCAGGAACAATTCTTCCAGTGATTCATCACCACGTACAGAATCCATATCCCCTGCTGCCACCAGTCTTCCATGATCGATCATGGCCACCTTGGTACATAGTTTCTCCGCCACATCCAGAACATGGGTGGAGAAGAAAACCGCTCCTCCCTCTTTGCATAATCGACGCATCTGGTTCTTCAGCGCCACCGATGCTTTGGGGTCAAGACCAACGAAAGGTTCATCTAAGATCATCAGTTTTGGATGATGGATCAACGCGCCTATAATGGCTAATTTCTGCTTCATACCATGGGAGTAGGAGGAAATCATATCCCCCAAATCCGAAGTTAATTCAAATTCATCACCATATTTTTTTATATCCCTCTCCCGCGCCTCTGATGACAGCCCAAAAATATCCGCGATAAAATTCAAGTAACCAATTCCTGTTAAATGTTCATACAAATCCGGATTGTCAGGTATATATGCGAAGACGGATTTACATTCCAAAGGCTGCTTCTTGATCGACATTCCATCAATCAAGATATCTCCTTCCTCAAAGTCCAAAATTCCGGCAACCGCCCGGATCGTCGTTGACTTTCCCGCCCCGTTATGACCGATAAAAGCGAAGAGATCTCCCGGTTCAACGGCCAGTGTCAGACTGTCCACCGCCTTTTTGCCCCCTTTATAAATCTTACTGAAATTCTTGATGTCAAGTATGCTCATGATCTCGTCTCCTTTTCTGATTTTAATCTCCGCTTCAATTCATTTACCATTCTTTTGTACTCTTCCTCTTCAAACAAAAAACTCAACTGGGGATTCAAAAGGCCCTGCATCAAGCTGTCCCAGATCAAAGTTTTACTTCTGGGAGCCTCGGTTCCAAGGGCAAATTCCTCAAACCACTCATCCAGCCGGTTAAAATAGGAGTCCCCATGTAAAGTGATCCCATGTTCCAGAAACTTGACACACTGCGTCACAAATAACTTCAACTTCCCCAGCGCCTTTTGCCTTTGCCGATTGTGACAGTAAAATATAGCTGTTTGATAGTGAAATTGTAACGAAGTATTGGGGTGCAAATTTTCCAGATCGTAAATCTGAATAATCTTAGATATCCTATCGATTGTAGTTTCGCATAGCTCACGATTATCCATATGCAGCCCAATCAACACAGTGCTGTCCCCGACTAATGATAGCAGTTGGGTATAGATGCTAATCTGGCTGTAATAATCCGCTTTCTCCATCTCCCCCTTCATCTGATATGCCTGAATCAGAATATGATCCGCCTGAATTAATAGCCGATTAGGCTCTCTCATGGGCTCAAGAGTCTCAATCACTTCCTCCGGCCTGCCCATCTGCAGATTTACCAGAGCCTTCAAGACCAGCCCATCTGTGTGCAGCCCAACTTCGCTGCTCCCCTCGCAGATCCAGGTACAGATCTCCTCTATTTCCATCAAAATCTCCTGCTGCCTTGTTTTATCCTCTGCCAGCATGAAATGATTCAGCCATAGGATCGCCATCTGCATCAGGAAGGGATAACAGGAGTAGTATTTCTTCACCAATCCCTTGCTTTTTTTCATTACTTCTTCAAATGGCTGATTGGTAAATTCTTCTGCCAGTTCATGATAAATCACCTTAATCTGCTCCGGACTCAACTGTGGCTCATATCCCATTAAAAAATCGATACTCACATCGAAAAACGCGGCAATTTGAGGCAGTAATAAGATATCCGGATAGCTCTGTCTGGTCTCCCACTTGGAAACCGACGCTTTGGTTACCCCAAGAAATGAAGCCAGCCCTTCCTGGGTAATCCCCCTCTTATGACGTAGCTCTATAATATTTTCCGAAATCTTAAGCGAACTCATCCTGAAACACTCCTTTCGTCTGAAATTCCAATTAAGGTAATTATAATCCATTCCGGAATACTTTCAAAGGATTTCTGGTTGATTTAAGGAAACATAGTCAACTATTGGTTGATTTTTCTGCATTTAAAGAAATCAGGCAGGAAAACTATGCAGATACCTGACATTCCCTTGCTATATCCATTACTTTCCATAATTATCACCTCTACTTATTGAGTAAATTTTATTGTGTAATCTATAGCTGTCTGGTATAATTTTTTAATGATTTCTTTTATTTTACTATAGCTAATGTTTTGTTTTGATTTTGGTCTTTTATCTGCATATCATACATTTTTTATATTGCATAAATAGAAATCCATATTCTTACTTCAGGAGGTTTCATCCCATGAACAGAGTCATACAAAAGACATCTATGGTAGTTGCATTAATTCTACTTTCCCTATCCCTGCTCGTTGTACCAATGGACTTAGAGGACAGACCGCTCCAATCCATCATGATTCCAATTATCCTATCATTTATCTTGGCCTTTGCGTTCGGCAAGCTAATGGTCTTGGCCTATAATAGGTCCACCCTACTCTTTTACATGATCTTGTTCTTATTTGCCGTTATCTTAAAAGTATTGTGGGTGAATATCTATGCTACATACCCCTCCTCGGATTATTGGTTATATCAATCCATTGCATCCAATCGGGCAAATGGTATTTCATGGAAAGAATTATATGCAAACGATGCCCTTGGATACGGAGCTCTGTTCCCACATCTTCTGAATTTTTCCACAATCTTATCCTACATATATAGGGTGTTTGGTGTCTCTCATATCACGGGTCAACATTTTAATATTGTAATCGCTTTCTTTTCGGGAGTTTTATTATTCAAGTTTATTAAATTAGACCACAAGATAACTACAGCTGTTTGGGCTTGTACAATTTTCCTCTCTTTTCCGGCATATTGGATCTTCAGTTGTATCTTGGGAACCGAAAATATCTTTCTGTTCTTTGTAATATTGTTTATGTTATATTTCAGAAAATATCAAATTGTGGGTAAGAAATATTACCTGATTGTTTCTCTGATCAGTATTGTAGCATCTAATCTAATCAGGCCAATCGGTATCATCTGGATTCTGACCTATATTCTAGCTATGATTTTTATTGTGCCAAGGGATAAAAAAACAGTCCTTAAAAATTCGATTATCTTATTGGCCACTTTTATTATTTCTTCCATAGCAATTCCGAAGATACAATCTGGTATCTATGGTTTTGATATCTCCAGCGGTAGTGCTGCCTATGCCCTTGCCGTAGGGACGTCCTGGGAGTCGGGCGGCCAGTATTCCCAGGAGATCCTGGATGATGTAAAGGAAGACCTGGCATCCCATAAATCCTTTTCTGCGATAGATAAAAAACTATATTCCAGGGCCGAAAATAATCTCACTAAAATTATGGATTCAAACCGGTTGTTCAGTTTTCTGAAGATTAAATTATCTAAATTAATGTCAGAAACCTATGGCTATCGTTGGTATCTCCACAACATCGATGTGAATGATCCGACCCATCCCTCCGAAAGACTGTTCAGCCATGGCCAACTGCTTATCGTGTCATCTATCGGATACTTCTTCTTGATGTTACTTATTTCAATTATCTGGCTTGGGAAAAATATCATCAGCAGGGAAAAGGGAAAGGAATTCGATTCTGTGTTTTTGCTGAGTATCCTGATTAATGGGATTATCTTAGGCAGTATGTTGTTGGAGGTTCAGGGGCGGTACCATGTATCCTTATATATTCCGCTTTGCATCTATGCGGGGAGTGCTTTCTCGTGGCTGGATGGGAAGGTGGCGCCGAAATTTGCTTGGTTTAAAGGGAAAGAGAAGGGGGGACCGCATTCGTCGATTGTAAAATTTCGATGACAGCTAAAGAGTCTGACTTTTCAGACTCTCGCGCTGACGCGGGTTACTATAGTGAGAATTTCAGATAAAGCGTCATGTGCATCCTCCTGGGGGGGTAATATCATAGAAAAGAATTTTCCTATGATGATTCGGATATCAAAACCCTGCCCCGCGAGATGTATGATATTTGAAATTAATTGGGGAGTGTAGGATAGCGTGTGAAGTTCATCTTGAATTTACACACACTATCCTACACTCCCTAATTTTTCATAGCTAGTCTGATAGACTCATTTTATATATC
>DVNN01000361.1 GCA_018714325.1 Candidatus Pelethocola excrementipullorum | reverse complement strand
TTGATACACCTCCGGATAATAAGGTTCTACATCAAGCACATCTCGTTTTACTTTTTCCATTACAAATCCTCACTTTCATTTTATACTTTTGAAATAGCCCTTTATACCGCTTATAATATAATTATAGTTAGGCCTTCTACCAAAAGTGAAATACTGTATCCGCATAGCTTATCCGTATTTGGAATAAGCAACGGAGCACCTTATTTTTGTACTAAAATGAAAGGAAGGATATTTTACGGGTAACACATTTTTATAGCAGAACACAACAAATTAACCGTCGTATTTTTATTTTCCGAAAGCCAGACAGCACTCACATCACTATGATATCGTTCCGGAAGAAGAAATCTATGTTCTACATTGTTGCCATACGCATTATTGTTAACCATGGGTGAAATATAAATCGCATCTGTTTCGCCCATAATCCATGGTACTTCATCATAATTATTAATCATAATTTTTTCTGAAATACGAGCTCCTCCTTCTTCCAGCATCCGCATAAGGTGATCAGCCGTATGATTAATTTCAAACACACTTTCCGGATATAAGATTCTTTCACCATCCAAATCGGAGATCTGTATCTCTTTCATCGATTCCAGCCGGTGATTTTTACAATAAAAAAGCGAATAAGGGATTTTGAGAAACGGCAGATATTCTATATCCTCTCGACAACATCCAGATGCATTGTAAATAAGAGCGGCATCAATTTTACCATTCAACAAATCTGTTTCTAATTGCATTGGCTGGTAGGAATGAAGAACCAATCTTACTTTTGGATATTTCCTATGAAAAATGTCCCGAATCTTGGCTACATAAAAGTCCATATCATAGTATAGACATCCCAAATGTAATTCTCCGCCATCTATTTCAGCCTGCCTGGATAATTTACCTAACAAGTTCTCATAATCTTCCAATAGTTTTTGAAAGCCTTCCAGCGCAATTTCTCCCATCGGAGTAAGCTCAAACGAGTTTCTTGTTCGGTCAATCAGTTTCACATTCAATTCGTCTTCTAAAGAAGCCATATGACGGCTCAGTGCGGATTGAGCCATATACAGTTCTTCTGCTGTTTTGGAATAATTACGGATGGCTGCCAATCGCACAAACTCTCTCATAATACTAAACTTCATATTCACCCCCGAAATGCAAGATATTGAAAAAAGACACTTTTCAGTAATCTTCTTACTAAAAAGTGTCTTATAATTTCTTGATATTTTTGTCGCTGTCGAAATCCGAAGATTATCTCTTTGAGAACTGAGGAGCACGACGGGCTGCTTTGAGTCCGTATTTCTTTCTCTCTTTCATTCTCGGGTCACGAGTTAAGTATCCAGCTTTCTTCAGAGTAGGTCTGAATTCGCCGTCTGCCTGAAGCAGAGCTCTTGCGATACCATGTCTGATGGCACCAGCCTGTCCTGTGTATCCGCCACCATGAACGTTTACCAGTATATCGAATTTATCAGCTGTCTCTGTAGCAGACAGAGGCTGACGTACGATAACCTTCAATGTCTCTAATCCAAAATATTCATTAATATCTCTTTTATTAATCGTGATTTTACCTGTACCTGGTACTAAGTAAACTCTCGCTATAGATTTTTTTCTTCTTCCTGTTCCGTAGAATTTTGCGCTAGCCAATGTTCTTTACCTCCTCATTAAAATGATAATACTTCTGGTTTCTGAGCTGCATGTGGATGCTCTGAACCAGCGTATACATGAAGTTTAGTAAGCATCTGTCTTCCCAGAGGTCCTTTTGGAAGCATGCCTTTCACAGCAGTCTCCATAACTTTCTCAGGTTTTTTAGCCAACATCTCTTTCAATGTGGTTTCTTTCATTCCACCAACAAAGCCAGAGTGGTTGTAATAGATCTTCTGCTCCATCTTTTTACCTGAAACTTTGATTTTCTCAGCATTGATTATGACTACATAATCACCTGTATCAACGTTAGGAGTAAACTCCGGTTTATTTTTTCCTCTTAAAACTTTTGCAACTTCTGAAGCCAAACGTCCTAATGTACAATCAGTAGCGTCAACTACATACCATTTCTTTTCAATCTTATCTGGATTAGCCATAAAAGTGTTCATGGATTTACCTCCTGTAATCATTTTCTTATACTTAAATATATATGTGAAAATACCTTACCGGGGCTTTGGCTTAGGCATTTACATACATTGTCACATTGAATTATTATATTATACCCATCCACGTGTGTCAACCTTTATTTATATTATTTTCGGCTTAAAACCTAACTTTTCCACAGGATGATGCTTTAAAAATCTATTTATCCACATTTTGTGAGACAAATTGCTCTCCCAAATGTCACCGAATCAAATATCCCACTCCGGATACTGTATTCCAACAAGCGTAAGTCCCAGGGCCCTGGCCGTCGGGCCAGCCGCTTCCCGGTCTTTGGCCTCCAGAATTGCCTTGATTTGCTCCGGGGGATAACTGCCCTTTCCTACTTCCATCAAGGTTCCGGCAATAATTCTTACCATATTATAGAGAAAACCGTTGCCGGTAATCCGCAGATGTATCATATCGTCCTCTTTCCACACCTCAATGGAATATATGGTCCGAACCGTATGATCCACATCCGGTGATGCAGTGGCAAAACTCTTAAAATCATGTTCTCCCACCAGATAAGAAGACGCTTTTTCCATGGCTCCTTCATCCAGACTCCCATACCAGTGAAATGAATTTAGTCTTCTAGTCGGATCACCGAAGGTTCTGTTCAGTATTCTATATTCATAGGTCTTTATGGTACTTGTAAACCTGGGATGAAATTTGGCGGGAACTTCCTCAGACTTTTGAATTCGAATGTCCTGGGGCAGCCTGGTATTCAGGGCAAATGAGATTTTATCCGCGGGCATCCTTGCATTCGTATCAAATACAGCCACATTTCCCAATGCATGCACACCTGCATCGGTCCTGCTGGCACCCATTGTCTTAATCTCTTCCCCCAGCAACTCACTTAAGGCCTTATTCAAAACCTCCTGGACTGTTATTCCGTTTGGCTGAACCTGCCAGCCACAGTAGTTCGTCCCGTCATAAGCTACTATCAGCTTCACACGCTTCATGATCTCACTCCTCACTCGTCCCATATAAGACTTTCTATTTCCTGTTCCGTATCTGTTCAACTAGCACTTTGTCTGACTTTGATAAACGGAGTAAACCCGAGAGACTATATATAGTAGAATCTCTCGGGTTTCTTTTGTATTCTTACCATCCCAATACCACTCTGATGGCAATACTGATTCCCAGATAAATGAAAAGCACTGCCAGAGCCGCATAATCCCTTCCACCATATCGAAGTGGTTTCATCTGAGTCCTCCCGGTACCACCATGATAGCATCTGGCCTCCATCGCCAACGCCAAATCATTGGCTCTGCGGAATGCAGAGACGAACAACGGCACTAGAAGCGGCACCATGTTTTTCACTTTTTTAATCAGATTTCCGTTCTCGAAATCCGCTCCCCTGGCAATCTGCGCTTTCATAATCTTGTCGGTTTCTTCCAGAAGAATCGGAATAAACCTCAGCGCGATAGACATCATCATGGCTATTTCGTGAACGGGTACGCGAATCTTATTCAGTGGGTTCATCAAACGTTCAAGGGCGTCTGTCAGCTGATTTGGAGTGGTGGTCAACGTCATTATCGAAGACCCCATTATCAGGTATACTAAGCGCAGACCCATTCGGCCGGCCAGAATCAGCCCTTCTTTGGTGATGCTGATGATACCCAACTTAATCAGTACCTCGCCCGGCGTAAATATCATGTTGAAGAACAGGGTGATTACCAGAAGCACCAGTATGGCTTTCAATCCCTTGACCATAAACTTAAATGGTACTTTTGAAATCAATATAGCAGCCCCCAGGAATAAGGTGCCCAGGATATACCCCCAACTCTTAAATAAAAATAACGATACGATATACACCAACGTGCCGATAAGCTTCACACGGGGATCCAGTCTATGCAAAACAGAATCTGCCGGATAATATTGTCCTAATGTAATATCTCTAATCATTTTCTTATCCTATCTGTATCATTTTTGTGACGAGTCATCCTTAGTTCATATGGCTCTATCAATCTCTACATCTGCCTTAAGGCTCCCAAAATAGAGTCTCTCGCTTCCTCCACCGTGGTGGCACTTACATCCACATCCATACCGCGTTCCTTTAATGCATGCATAATATAAGTCATCTGAGGTGCCGCAAGTCCTATCTTCTCCAGCTCCTTATAATGTGAGAAAACTTCTTTAGGCGCCCCATCATATGCCTTCCTGCCATCATTCATCACGATAAGTCTTTCCACGTACTTGGCTATATCTTCCATGCTGTGGGATACCAACACGATCGTGATCCCTCTGGTTTCATGGAGATATGCGATCTGATCCAGAATCTCATCGCGCCCCTGAGGATCCAGTCCCGCTGTAGGCTCGTCCAACACCAGAACATCCGGATTCATGGCCAGAACTCCGGCAATGGCCACCCGACGCTTTTGCCCGCCGGATAGTTCAAATGGAGATTTTCCATAGAATTCCTCCGGCATACCCACGTGCTTAAGCGCTTCCCTCGCACGTTCTTTGCATTTTTCCGGGGTTAAGCCTTCATTCTTAGGTCCAAAACATACATCCGTCAACACATCCGTCTCAAACAGCTGATGCTCCGGATACTGAAATACCAAACCCACATGGAAACGAAGGGATCTCATATCATACCCCTCTGCCCAGATATCCTGTCCATTGTACAAGACTCTTCCCATAGTGGGTTTGATAAGACCGTTCAAATGCTGTATCAACGTGGATTTTCCACTTCCCGTGTGTCCTATGACTCCGATAAACTGCCCTTGAGGGATCTCCAGATTCACATGGTCCAAAGCATCGATTTCGTATACGGTTCCCGGACTGTAGGTATAGGTCACATCCTCCAGAATCAAAGCATTCTTTTCTCCCTGAGCACCTACCTCCTGCTCAGCTCTTAAGTCACCTGTAGCTTGAGCATCGCTGGAATCTGGTTCTTTCTCATCGGATACATTCTTAGTTGGCTTCTGAGCATTCTTTTGTTCGGATTCCGGTGTTATTTTGGTTTTTATCCAGGGTAGGGCTGTCAACTCCTCAATGGTCAGTATCCCCTCAGGTATATCCACCCCTGCCTGCCGCAGTTCATGTGCCAGCAGAGTTACCTGGGGAACATCCAATCTCAGCTCTTTTAATCGCTCAACCTTGGAAAATATGTCCCGCGGTACCCCTTGCATCACAATCCGACCCTTGTCCATGACAAGTACATGGTCAGCAAATATAACTTCTTCCATATAATGTGTAATCAGAATGACGGTTACGTCTTCCTTCTGGTTCAGCTCATGCACTGCCTGAAGCACTTCTTTTCTGCCATTGGGGTCCAGCATGGCCGTAGGTTCGTCCAGCACGATACACTTCGGGTGCATCGCCATAACGCCTGCGATTGCCACCCGCTGCT
>DVNN01000360.1 GCA_018714325.1 Candidatus Pelethocola excrementipullorum | reverse complement strand
TATTATGGTCTGCCAGGAACTGTCCAAAGGTATTGGTAATCTCTTCTTTTTTGAAGGCAACCAATTTGTTCGGAATGGTTTCATCATAATCGGTGAAGCATACAAAGGTTAAATCCAATCTCTGACCTCTGTCGAACCCGGAAAATTCCGGATCACAGAATGCCCTGGTAAGTTCTCTTGCTCTGTCCGGACGGAAGTTGAAGAAGATTACCGAATCCTTATCCTGAATGGTGGTCACTGGCTTTCCGTCTTTTTGAATAACGGTAGGAAGAACGAATTCATCGGTCTTTCCGTCGTCATAGGAGGACTGCACCGCTTCCGCCGCATCTGTACCCTTAACGCCTTCGCCTTTTGTCAATGCCTGGTATGCCATCTCCACACGATCCCAGCGGTTATCACGATCCATCGCATAGTAACGCCCGGAGACAACTCCAACTTCACCAACATTCAGCTCTTTCATCTTCGCCTGAAGAGCTTCGATATAGCTTTTTCCAGAAGATGGAGGTGTATCACGTCCATCCAGGAAGCAGTGAACATATACTTTTTCCAGCCCTTCTCTTTTGGCAAGTTCCAACAGACCGTATACATGATTGATATGGCTATGTACACCACCGTCGGAAAACAATCCCATCATATGAAGAGAGCTGTTATTTTCTTTTGCATTCTTTACGGCCGCCAAAAGTTCTGGGTTTGAAAAGAAATCTCCATCCTCGATGGATTTGGTAATTCTAGTCAGCTCCTGATATACGGTACGGCCTGCGCCCATGTTCAAATGTCCTACTTCTGAGTTTCCCATCTGGCCTTCCGGCAGTCCCACAGCAAGTCCACTGGCCTGACCCTGTACATAGGGGCACTGACTCATCAACTGATCCATAATTGGAGTCTTAGCTTCACAAATTGCGTTATGATCACAGTTCTGATTCAGTCCATATCCATCCAGAATCATTAAAACAGTTGGTTTTTTACTCATCTTAAGTCTCCTTATCTATAAAAAAATGATACTGATAACATTATTTCCATGGGTTATTGTAGCAAAATTCCGTAAAATTTGCAATGGAATTAGTGAAAGCTTTCACTAATTCAGCGCCTTTTTCTTCTTTCTATGCTTAACTAGTAAACTAACCATCGCAACCAGGGCTGCAACCACGCCAAACAGCATATCTGTCGTAAAACCAACCCATAGATCGTAGCTTGTCATCAATTCTGTAAAATGGGATAATATGTACGTCAAGCTGGCTCTTCCCGGATTCTCTTCATTGAAAAACTTAACAAGTTCATAGGCGATGGCCGCTACGTCAGCAAGGAATAACATCACGATGGAAATCAGTCCGCTTATAGCAATACCCATACTTCCAATGCCTTTTGCAAATTTCTTATAGAAATATATGGCAAAGACAACGGTAAGATATCCAACAATCCATACCACATATCCCAATTGATAAACCCCAATCCAGATGACCGCTCCCAGAAGACTACCTAAGACCGCGCCCAGAATTCCCAGTCCATGATTTACCGGCACTTCCTCTAATACGGCGTTTCCATATCTCACTCCATCTTCAGAAACCGCTTCAGATATAATCCTCTCGCCCCAATCCTCTACACCTGCTGCAGGGGTTTTGTCATTTTTAATCAGGATTAATATAATTCCTATGATGAAAAGAAATACTCCTGCTCCGAGAAGGCCCAGAGGCTCATTTATATCGGCTTTTGGTTTATAGGTTGTATCAAGATAGTAGGATCCAAAGACATCCACAAAATTGGCCTTGGTGATGACACCCTCCCCAAATATTTCATCTGAAAATTCGATGGTAAAGTCCATAAGATCAGTGTCTATCTCCATGGGATACCCCTCAATTTTAAAGCTCTCCACCCCATTCTCAATGTCATCTACATACTTCTCGTAATCTTCTTTCGGCAAAACACTGAGATATAATTCTTCCGCCTGATCTAAGATCATATAGACCCCATGGTTTTCTCCAACATCAAAAACCACCCCGGTATCTGCTATATCAATCATATCCACATATTTTAGTTCTCTCCTGCCCTCATCAGAATGGAAGGCCGTAGAAGTGGTCTTAACCTTTGATTCCTCTATTTTGTCAAACAATAACACGCCGCCTAATACCATGGCTATCAGCCCAAGCAGAAGTATGATCCCCCCTATAACCTTATATCGCTTACGGCCTGACTTTACTTTTTCTTCACTCATAGTGTTTCCCTCATCTTTTCTTATGTTTTTTAATTCTATATCTTTCCAGTCCAGTATAATAGATAACATCAAGTAATACAATTGTTTTTTGTATATCTTCAAAAATTTTAATGCAGTTGACACGAGTATGCCAACTGCATTAAATCGTACTCATAAAATATTTAATTATAATACCTTAGATAAAAACTCTTTCAATCGTGGATTCTGTGGATTCCCAAAGAATTCCTCCGGATTATTCTCCTCTTGAATCCTTCCCTGGTCGATGAAGATCACCCGGTCCCCAACCTCTCTTGCAAATCACATCTCATGGGTTACCACAACCATAGTCATGCCTGACTGAGCCAGTCCCTGCATGATTGCCAACACCTCTCCAACCATCTCCGGATCCAGAGCCGATGTGGGTTCGTCAAACAGCATCACCTCTGGCTCCATGGCCATTGCACGGGCGATGGCAATTCGCTGTTTCTGTCCGCCGGACAGCATATCCGGGTAAGACTGAGCCTTCTCCGGCAATCCCACTCTCTCCAGAAGATCGAGGGCCTTTCTGTCGGCTTCTGCCTGAACCATCTTACCGGTCTTAACCGGAGCCAATGTGATGTTTTTCAGAACCGTCATATGTGGAAACAGATTAAATTGCTGAAATACCATCCCCATCTTCTGGCGATGGATGTCTATATTCGTACCTGAAAGTGTGATGTCCTCCCCGTCAAAGAGAATCTGTCCACCGGTTGGTTTCTCCAGAAGGTTCAGTGAACGTAAAAATGTGGATTTTCCAGAGCCAGAAGGCCCGATTACAACCACTACTTCTCCTTTTTGGATATCCGTTGTGATCCCATCCAAAACCACATGTTTACCAAATTGCTTTTTTAAGTCTTTTACCTGAATTAATACCTCTCCATTAACGTTCACTGGTACGTAGCCTCCTTTCCAGTCTTCCCACAAGTGCACTTAAACCACAGACCAGAACCAAATAGATGGCCGCAACCGTCAAAAGTGGCAGAAAGGGGTCATAGGTAGCACTTCGAATAATATCTCCACCCTTGGTCAGATCCATCATACCGATATAACCACAGATGGAAGTTTCCTTTAACAACACAATAAACTCATTTGCCAGGGCCGGCAGCACATTCTTAAATGCCTGTGGCATAATAATGTGGCGCATGGTTTTAGCATAATTTAACCCTAAAGACCGTCCGGCTTCCATCTGGCCACCATCAATTGACATGATTCCCGATCGAATGATCTCTGCCACATATGCACCTGAGTTGATACCAAAGGTCAGGGTGGCAACCATCAGTTTAGAAGCATTGGGAGATGTGAAGATTATAAAGAAACTAATCAGCAGCTGCACTACCGTAGGTGTTCCACGGATCACTGCCAGATATAATTTGCTAAGCACATTCAAAAATTTCACAAAGAATCCCGGTCTGTCCATCTTATCATGAGAAGAACGGATAATAGCGATCAAAAAACCAATTGCAATTCCAATCAAAACTGCAAACAGTGTAATCAGAAGGGTATTGCCAAGCCCCTTCAGTATATATTTATATCGATTATCTACAATAAAATCATCATAAAAAAGATTCATCAGGTCACTCATACTTATTCTTTCACCCCATTCTTTACTTTCCTCAGAAAAGGGGCTGCTGCCCTAAAGTAGATTCATTCATCCCCTTTGGCATACCTCAGCCCCTTTAACATTATTCCAATTACCTATTTTGCTCTGACAATAATCACCTGTTTGGAATCTGCATAAGTGTCAGTAAAATCCACATTCTTCAGACGCTCTTCAGTCACTGTCATACCAGACACACCAACATCAGCTTTTCCGGAAGTAACAGCAGCTATAACTGAATCAAATGCCATATCCTGAATATCCAGTTCTCTGCCTAACTTGTCGGCAACTGCACGCGCCATGTCAGCGTCAATTCCTATAATCTTGCCATCTTCATAGTACTCATAAGGAGGGAACTCTGCATTGGTAGCCATGATCAATTTGCCATTGGATCTATCCACATCTGCTGGAGATTCATATGGGGTCTTGCCTTTTTCCTCATCAGAACCTGTATAATTTTTCTTTATCGCATCAAGAGTTCCATCAGCCTTCAGCTCTGCAAGCGCAGCGTTGATCTCTTCTTTTAGGGCTGAATTGGATTTATCGATGCTGATTGCATATTCCTCTTCGATAAATGGCTCATCCAGAACTTTCAAGTCACTGTTCTTTTCAACGAAAACCTTTGCCGGCTCGGCATCGATAATCACACAGTCAATCTTACCCTGCTTTAAAGACTGAACTGCATCGGCTCCCTTATTATAACGTTCAACGGTTGCAAGCCCGTCATCCTCATAAGAAGTGGAAAGAATATCTCCTGTGGTTCCTGTCTGAACTCCAATCTTTTTTCCACCCGCCTCAATGTCTGCCATACTGTTTACAGTATTTTCCGGTACACTACTTCCGCAGGCTGCCAGTGATAAGGCAAAGACAGCAGCAAGAGCCAATGCTGTAAATTTCTTCATATTTTTCATATCATCCTCCATCCTCATCCATATCTATATAAACCACCGTAATAGTCACTTCACAGATAGCTCTCACGAAGTAACATTATGCATGATAAACAGATAGGAATGAATAAATATACATATGAAATAATTATAACAGTATTTTCTTAAAAAACAAGGGGAAATGAGGGCAACTTTCAAAATAGTCATATTGCCTAATGAGGAAACCGCTTTCGGTTATATACACAAATTTATGCTGATTTCCTGGCTCCCTTTTGGAGTGAATACCCTGTATTAGATGGTTTATTTATCATATCGAGGAGTAACTTTAATATACCCTGATTAGTGATGAAATCTCCTTTATGATGGACATTCCCTCAAATACTTTAATGGCGTCCTTTAGATGACGTTCCTTTACCAGGTCTGTAATCAAAACAATTTCAGCCGAATCCTTCCGTTTCCTCTTTTGTATTACCTGGGCGATGGACACACTGTTGTTACCAAACACGCTGGCCACGGATGCAAGTACGCCAAACCGGTCTTCCACCTGCATACGGATGAAATATTTGCTTTTAATCTGATCCATCTTTTTGACAGGCAGAGTTTTATAACAGGTACACCCAATTCTGCCGCAACAGTCTGCCAGAATATTCCTCACGATATCAAACACATCCCCCACTACGGCACTGGCCGTGGGTAGTTCTCCGGCGCCACGGCCGTAGAACATGGTATCTTGCACCGCATCGCCTACTACAAATACAGCGTTATAGGAATCATTGACCGATGCCAGCGGATGGGTGCTCTCAATCAGCATGGGATGCACACGTGCTTCTATGCCATCCGGGGTATTTCTAGCCACACCCAGCAGCTTGATATCCCACCCCATCTCCTTGGCATAAAGGATGTCTGTAGCAGTAATCTTTGTGATTCCCTCCGTATATACATCCTCAAATACCACCCTGGAATTAAATGCAGCGGAGGCCAGAATCGCTACTTTTCGCCCGGCATCCAACCCCTCGATATCCGCGGTGGGATCCGCCTCCGCATAGCCGAGATCTGCGGCCAGCTTCAATGCATCCTCAAATTCCATACCGTCCTGTGTCATCCTGGTCAGGATAAAGTTGGTGGTTCCGTTGACAATTCCCATCACCTCCGTGATGTGATTGCCGGCCAGACATTGCTTCAGGGGACGAATGATTGGGATTCCCCCTGCAACAGCAGCCTCATACAGAAAGTCACAACCATACTCCTGTGCGTTCTCCAGTAACTCCTGTCCATCGGCCGCAATCAGATCCTTATTAGCTGACACCACATGTTTTCCAGCCTGTAAAGCCTGTAACATATAGGAACGAGCCGGCTCCATGCCTCCCATCAATTCTATTACGATGGATACTTCCGGGTCATTGACGATTTGATTCCAGTCATTGGTTAGGATCTCAGGATTCTCCACCTTCTGGGCCGCCTTTTCCAGGTTACGAACCAGAATGTGCTTAATCTCTACATCCGCCCCGATTTTAAATTTCATCTCATCCTTTTGCCCCTGAAGTGTCTTGTAGACTCCGGTTCCAACCGTACCAAGACCCAGAAGTGCAACTTTTATCACATGATTTTCACTCATAATACGTACCTCATCTTTAATTTCTTAATCTTGTTTCACAATCTGATACTTTTTATCAACAAGTACAAAACTATGAGCCTAGTATAACATTGTGATTTTAATTTGACCAGTCCTCATTCATCGACAGATTCCAAACCTCAGGACTAGAAAGGGGTGTTTATGCATATATCCCTTTTATAGAATGAATCATCATTGTTTCTACTTTTTCTGTCGTCAGTTCCGTAAAAATAGATGGCAAAGGTCCAATCATTTCAATCATTTCTTTTAACTTTTCCTCTTCTATATGCTTGCTGCATTCCTTAAAATTGACCGGATACCCAAAGCTACGGTATAGTTCAAAAATTTTCTCAATTCCATCATGCAATATTTGTTCATCTGTTTTGCCTGCGATTACCAGTTCAAAAACATTGGCGAAATAATCCTTGAAAATCTCCTGACCATCATATACCCCCTCCAGCCAATAAGGGAATAATACCGCCAATGAAATCGTATATGGGACATGGCAAACACTTTGCATCACTGCTTGTAGTGGATAAATTACCCATTCTCCATCTTTTCCAAAGGTTGGTATACCGCTGACTGTAAGTGCGGTTGCCAACATCAGATTTGCCCGCGGTTCTTGACTTAAAGGCTCCTCCACGCTCTTTTGTAAATTAGAAAGAATTGATTTTATCAAAGCCATCGATACCCGTTCAGGAACTTCTGAGCGTTCCACCCCCAGGTATCCTAAAGACAATTGTACGAACGCAGTTATCTGACCTTTTACGAGATTCTCGGTATCAACAGACATCATAAATGATGGATTAAGCCACGCAAAATCGGGAGATATACAGTCAAGCCCCAATGGTTCACCGGTTTCATCATTGGTTATCTGAGCATCTGGATCCAACTCCGAGCCAGATGATGGAAAGGTTACAATTGTACCTACTGGAAGATGGGACAACCCCTTCCCCTGAAATTCTCCGGTAAAGTACCCCCATACGTCTTCTTTTCTTGGTACGCCAAAAGCTATTGCTTTTGCCACATCCATGCAGGTGCCTCCGC
>DVNN01000359.1 GCA_018714325.1 Candidatus Pelethocola excrementipullorum | reverse complement strand
TTGCAGCGGCCTGAACTTTTACATAGATGAATTTGCCAAAGTCCCTTTATATTTGTCTTGTTCAATTTGAAATGTTCTTGTATACTGATTAGGAATATGTAAATGTGTTTTTGACAGGAGGATCGTGTTATGAAATATATGTTTGCATCAGATGTGCATGGATCGGCTTACTATTGCCAGAAGATGCTGGAGTCATTTGGACAGGAAGGGGCTGAACGGCTGGTACTCCTGGGGGATCTTTTATATCACGGCCCTCGTAATGACCTGCCCAGGGACTATGCTCCGAAGCAAGTGATAGACATGTTGAATGCACATAAACATGAGATTATTTCCGTGCGTGGAAACTGTGATGCAGAGGTGGATCAGATGGTATTGGAATTTCCGATTATGGCAGACTACGGTGTGCTTATCGTAGAAGGCCGTACCTTTTATCTGAGCCATGGTCATATCCATCAGGAGGGAAATCTGCCCCCGCTGCAAAAGGGAGATGTGTTTGTGTATGGCCATACACATGTGCTTCGTGCTGAGAATAAGGATGGACAAGTTTATTTGAATCCAGGCAGTGTATCCATTCCTAAGGAAGGGAACATTCCGAGTTACGGAATTTTGGAAAACGGTAAATTTACTATTAAAGGGTTTGATGGGACAATCATAAAAGAATTGGAGATATAGATGGAAAAGTTTGAATTAATTACTCCATGCCATTTTGGGCTGGAGGCGGTGATGAAGCGTGAGATTCAGGATTTAGGATATGAGATCAGTTCAGTGGAAGATGGAAAGGTAACGTTTACAGGAGATGCGGAAGCGGTGGCCTATGCCAATGTATTCCTACGCACCACGGAGCGGGTTTTGATTCAGATAGGGAAGGCGAAGGCCGAGACCTGGGATGAGCTTTTCGAAGCAGTAAAGTCCATGCCATGGGAACGTTATATACCCAAGAATGGAAAGTTTTGGGTGGCTAAAGCCAATTCCATAAAAAGTAAACTGTTCAGCCCCTCTGATATTCAATCCATTATTAAGAAGGCGATTGTGGAGCGACTGAAAAAGGTATACCACGTGGAGTGGTTCCCCGAGGATGGAGAAAGCTACCCGATCAGAGTATCATTTTTAAAAGATGTGGTGACCATAGGGCTTGATACCTCAGGAGTTTCCCTTCATAAAAGAGGATATCGACAGATGACTGCCAAAGCACCGATCACCGAGACCCTGGCGGCGGCTCTTTTGATGCTGACTCCATGGAAGGGAGATAGAATTCTGGTGGATCCTTTCTGTGGAAGTGGGACATTCCCCATTGAAGCAGCCATGATGGCGGCGGATATGGCACCAGGCATGAATAGAAGTTTCCTGGCGGAGGAATGGAGCCATCTGATTCCCCGGAAATGTTGGTATGATGCCATGGATGATGCCAGGGACCGGGTTCGAAAAGACGTGGAAACGGATATCCAGGGATTTGATATTGATGGCGATGTGATTAAGGCATCCCGGGAAAATGCCAAGCTGGCAGGAGTGGATCATTTAATCCATTTTCAGCAACGTCCGGTCAGCGAACTTTCACATCCTAAAAAGTATGGTTTTATCATAACCAATCCACCTTATGGAGAGCGTCTGGAGGATAAGGCCAATCTGCCTGAACTTTATCGTGCTTTGGGAGAGCGTTATCAGGCTTTGGATTCCTGGTCCATGTATCTGATTACCAGCTTCGAAGATGCTCAAAAGTATATGGGCAGAAAAGCTGATAAAAACAGGAAAATCTACAATGGTATGCTGAAAACTTATTTTTATCAATATCAGGGACCGAAGCCGCCCAGAAGAACAGAGAAAAACCCCCGTGTCGAAAAATAGGGAAATGTGGAAAGTTCTGCCAGAAGAGAATTGCTTTTTGAATTTAGAATTGGTATACTGAAGTCCAACAGGGAGGTGTAAAAACCTCCCGGAAAGAAGTAGATTATGGAGAAAATAGTATTTGCTACCGGGAATGCAGGGAAGATGAAAGAAATCAAGGAAATTATGTGCGATCTTAAAGTCCCGGTGCTGTCCATGAAAGAGGCAGGACTGGAGCTTGAGATAGAGGAGAACGGTAGTACATTTGAGGAGAATGCAGTGATAAAGGCGAAGGCTGTTGCCGCGGCCGCCAAAAGCATCGATCAAGGGATTGTGGTACTGGCAGATGATTCGGGCCTGGAGGTTGATTATCTCAACAAAGAACCGGGAGTTTATTCCGCCCGTTATATGGGGGAAGATACCTCTTACCGGATTAAGAATCAGAGCCTGATAGACCGTCTGGATGGTGTCCCGGATGAGAAGCGCACGGCACGTTTTGTCTGTGCCATAGCCGCAGTTATGCCTGATGGGGATGTGGTTACCACCCGAGGGGTGATTGAAGGAAAGATAGGGTATGAGGAGCGTGGCACCAATGGTTTTGGGTATGATCCCATCTTCTATCTGCCTGATATGAGCAGAAGCACCGCGGAACTGATGCCGGAAGAGAAGAATAACATAAGCCATAGGGGGAATGCACTCCAGGCGATGAAAGAAGAGTTAAAGAAAAGACGGGTATAAAGAAGCATAATCAAAAGTAGGATTTGAGTGAGGTACACAATGAAAATCTTAATCGTAAGTGATACTCATGGGCATGGGGAAAATCTGGTAAAGGTACTGGAGAAGACGAGTCCCATAGATGCGTTGATTCACTGTGGAGACATTGAAGGACAAGCCGAATATATTCAGATGATTACGGAGTGTCCCTGCTATCTGGTGGCAGGAAACAATGACTGGGGAACCAGTCTGAAGAGAGAACTGGAATTCTCATTGGGTGATTACAGGATCATGTTGACCCATGGGAACAATTATGGTGTTTCCATTGGAACGGAACGCCTTCGCGACGAGGCCGAAAGCCGAGGTGTGCAGATTGCCATATTTGGACATACCCATCGACCTGTCATTGAGGATAAAGACAACCTGGTACTGTTGAATCCGGGATCCTTAAGCTATCCGCGACAGATAGGACGCAAGCCAAGTTATATAGTCATGGAAATTGACAGGCATCATGAAGCGCATTATACCATCTGTTATCTCTAAATTTGTGAAAATTCAAAAAATAATTCCGATTAACATCTATTTACGAGCTACAGCATGTGCTTTTGAAGAGCGGTTTTTCCAGTAAAATAGCGGACTTTTCAAGGGTGGTAAAAAAGTGTCGAAAGATTTTGAAAAAAGTGTTGACTTTTTTAAAGTGCTGTAATATACTATATCTTGCGTCAAGCGCTCGTGTGCTCAACATGAGTGTGGTATGCAGTGGATACAAATTCACGGGGTGTGGCTCAGCTTGGCTAGAGCGCCTGGTTTGGGACCAGGAGGTCGCAGGTTCGAATCCTGTCACCCCGATTGTATGCGGGTGTAGTTCAATGGTAGAACACCAGCCTTCCAAGCTGGATACGTGGGTTCGATTCCCATCACCCGCTTATGTGTTTGTAGCTCAGTTGGATAGAGCAACGGCCTTCTAAGCCGTGGGTCGGGGGTTCGAATCCCTCCAAGCACGTTTCACTGCGAGTGATTACATTTCATGGTGGGTATAGCGCAGTTGGTTAGCGCGCCAGATTGTGGCTCTGGAGGCCGTGGGTTCGAATCCCATTACCCACCCTGCCGTTGATGGCGAATCATTGGGCTATCGCCAAGCGGTAAGGCACAGCACTT
>DVNN01000358.1 GCA_018714325.1 Candidatus Pelethocola excrementipullorum | reverse complement strand
TCTATAACCTGTCGGGCAAAGGAATTATCATTATTTTCATTTTCGCTGCCTGGATTTTCCGGCTGTTCTGTCTCTGGTTTCTCGGTTTCCGGCTGCTCAGTCTCTGGCTGTTCCGTCTCCGGCTGCTCGGTTTCCGGCTGCTCAGTCTCTGGCTGTTCCGTCTCCGGCTGCTCGGTCTCTGGCTGCTCGGTTTCTGGCTGCTCCGTCTCTGGCTGCTCGGTTTCCGGCTGCTCAGTGTTTCCGCCATCAGGATTCTCTGGCAGATTGCAGTCCGGCAATGTCTGCCCTGGAAGGTTTATATTCGGACAATCAATACCCATGGCTTCCAACTTCTCTTTGATTTCATCCAGGTTATTACCTGATATCACTTGGACACCATTTTGGTTTAACTTCTCACATCCTGTAGAAGCTGCCGCCGCCGATATAGGGGTTACCACTGAGGTTCCGACCAAACCAATCATCATTGCTGCAATTGCTAATTTACACTTCATGAATATGTCCTCCTTATATTTCGCACTTGTTATGTAATTATTACATTTCTGTTACAACAATGATTTTAGCACAGCCCCTATTCGATTGATACAAGTAAATAATGGAAAACTAATTCATCTGTTCTGTTAGCCTCACATTTATTCTCATAATAAATCTCACTTGATACTCTGTTGTAATTGTGTTATTGGAATTTAATGCTTCAAATAGTTTAGTAATATCATTTGGCAAAATACCTTTTGTCCCCATGATACTACGGATTGTTCCGCACAAAAGTGCTCCCACATCTTCGCTCCGCTTCGGTCGGTGCTAAACGAGTGCCACTGGCACTCATCATCATATAAAAGAAGGGGATTGTCGGAAAATAAGATTAAAATAGGGATCAGAATAACTCGGTGAGTTGTTCTGATCCCTATAAAGTTTTAAAAAAGAGAAAAAAGATGGCTAACGACAACCATCTTTCCTCCGTTACATTGTATCATGTAACTACCATGAATACTTATTATAACGTGTTTTTCGAAAAAGGGCAACTGAAATTTTATTTCGATCTGTATTAAATAGGTTTACCGTCAGACGATCCTGTCTATACCCTACACCTATATCGGCATCTGTATTCCTAAAAGTCCTCTGGTATCCGCAACTACAATATTCGCACGGCACAAAATATCCGCCGATCCCACACCAATACATTTCATACCACAAGCAACTGCGGCTTCCACACCAGCAGCCGCATCTTCTATCACAATACAGCTCCCATATGGAATCCCTAATAGATCTGCCCCCACCGTAAACACCTGAGGATTCGGTTTCGCCTGTTCCACTCTATTTCCATCCACTATGATATCAAATTGTTGAGCCAATCCCACTTTTTCCAGTATCATTCTGCCACTTTTGCTTGCGGAACCCAGTGCAATTTTATATCTCTCATCCTTTAACTTACATATAAATTCTGTTATACCAGGAAGAATCTCAGATTCATCTAGTGTAGAAATCATATCCAGATAATAACTATTCTTCCGATCCGCCAACGATTGTTTCTCTTCATCTGAAAGCCCTTTAATTTCCCCGGCGTCCAGTACAATCCTCAGGGATTCCATCCTGCTGACACCTTTTAACTTCTCATTATGAGACTCATCGAATACGAATCCCAATTCTGCCGCCAATTTTTTCCATGCCAAATAGTGATATTTTGCCGTATTAACAACCACTCCATCCAGATCAAAAATCACCGCTTTCTTGTTCATATCTATACTTCTCCTTTATCAAAAAGTAACCTAAATGTTCAGAACCTTCCTAGCTAAATCATAACTTTCAGAGAATCTTCTAAAATAAAAACCTTTCCATTGATTCTCACCGGTAGCGGCTGTTCCCATCCATCCCCACGCTTCAGAGCAACTTCTTGGTTGCTGACTCTTACCTGAATTTCATGACCATGAACCTGAATATAACACTGCATCTCTTTCCAGTGTTCCGGCATTTTGGGAGAGATATTTAGTTGTCCATCTTCATAATTGATACCAGCAAATCCAAATACCACACAGTTCCAGATTCCTCCCAGAGATGCTGCATGAATTCCATCCGTGGAATCGTTAGGGTTTTCATCCAGATCAATTACAAGACATCTCTTGAAAAACTCCCACGCCAGTTCAATCTGACCGATTGATGCACACGCCTGTGCATGGGCACAGTAACTGAGTGAGGAATCATGTATGGTACGTTCTTCATAAAACAGAACGTTTTTCTTTACAACTTCTTCCGGGAACATATGCGGAAACAGATTTAAGAGCATCACCACGTCCGCCTGCTTTAATACCTGCATATTCACAATTTCATCCCTTGAATAATCCAGGAGAACGGCCTGCTTAATCTGAGACTTTTTATATTTCTCAATATTAGTAAGACGTTTTTTTGTAAGAAAGGTATCATCCTGAGGAATGATCAAATTGGTGTCCGGTACGGGTAGATAAATTTTATCCGCAACATCCACCCACCCTTTCATGTACTGTTGTAAATTCAACTTTTGACACAGTTCCTGGTACAGCCTGGGTTGATTCCTTTCCAATTTTTCCGCTAAAGTAACTGCCAGATTGATGCAATATCGTGCCATATAATTGGTATACGCATTATTGTCAATATGCTCTGTGTACTCATCAGGTCCAATCGTATCTTCTATGACATAACATCCTCTCGCCTCATCCCACCTGGCCCTTGAAGTCCAGAAGGCAGCCGCCTCAAAGATCATCTCATATCCGCAATTTTGCATAAAATCCTCATCACCGGTCATGGTGTAATATTGCCAGATTGCATAGATAATGTCGGCGGTTACATGGTGTTCTTTGATTCCGGACCATACCTTATTTGCTTTTCCTGTATGGATATTTAAAGCTGCATACAGTGGTGTTTCCTCCTTACCAGTTTTAGCAGCCTCCCAGGGAAACATCGCCCCTTGATACCCATAAGCCTCAGCTTTATCCCGGGCGGCATCCAGGCCCCTGTATCGGAATTCCAGAAGATTCCGGGCTTCTTCTGGAAACGTATATAAAAAGAATGGGTTGATGAATATTTCCGTATCCCAAAAAACATGCCCTTTATAGCCTTCCCCTGTCAACCCTTTGGCCGCTATACTGCAGTCTGAACGATGCCATGGCATCATCCCAATCAGATGATATTGGGCAAATTTAATGGCGGCATCTTCCTCCAAAGTAGCCCCCTGAATCTGAATTTCTGCCTGTTTCCAGATACTTCTCATCTTTTCATGGTGCTTACCAAATGCCGATTCATACCCAGATCTGCGATACTCTTCCAGTTTCTCTTTCTGAAATTCCAGTTCCGTCCGATCCTCTTCCTTCTGAATATACACATATTTTTCGTAATTCCAGCTTTCTCCCTCAGTGGTATGGAAGGTGTATCTCCCAAAAACTCCCCGTCTTTTTAACAGAAACTCCTTTGTATCTTCCCCTGAGTTTGAATAGCTGCAATCCATTAAAACACTTAAGGTATCTTCGGGCAGATATCCAGTCACATGTAAAAATTGTTTTTCATATACCCTGCAGTCTATTTTATGAAAATGTGAGACCCCGCTGTTCGTCTGCTGACCATTGATTCCTGTAACCAGCTCACCTTTTTGAATGGTTCCATTCAAGGGTGTGATTATGATCTTCTGAACAAACAGATGCTGATCCTCCATGGACGCAAACCTTCTGTCCGTCACTTCTAATTCCAGACCCGAATCCAGCTTCAGCCTGATTTTGTTGAATAATTCACCTGTCTGAATGTTTAGTCTCCGTTCATAGCCCAGTATACTGGCTCTGTCCGGATATACGACCTCTCCGTCCAGTTTCAGCAGATATTCTGTCACATCCGGACAATTCACCAATTCCGTGGATTCTTCTTCGTAAGCCCTGTTAAAGAATCCTGCTATGAACATCCCACGTCTTCCATCCAGAACAGAAAGTCCATGAGAGGCCCGTACACCCATATAACCATTACATTGAGCAAAAACAGATTCTGTCTTCAGGGCAAAGCGAGGTTCATACCGCCGCTCAGCCAGCCATATCTCCTGGCCCCGTTTTTCTACTGCATAGTGAATCATCCTGCATTTTCCTCCTGTATAAAAAAATCACGTAACTATTCGATATCTTCAAGTTACAAAATCACGGGCTTTCCGCTTTCCGCTGATTCATAGAGCGAACAGATTACTTTCTGCACATAAGTCCCTTGTTTTGCTGTAACTAAAAGTTCCTCCCTGCCCAGACAGGCATCAACAAAATTCTTTTCGCTAACGAAATGCCAGTCACCAATCTCGGTAAAGGGAAAACTTTGGTTCGACAGATGTCCTTTTTCTTCCCCATAAAGTTCCAAGGGGAATACACTGGCACCCAATAATTCTCCATATAGCACAATATTTCTCATATCCCGCTCCTTCATGTTCACGGCAAAGGAGGTCTCCAGGCTCATGCTGGTGCCATCTTCAAAATAAATATAGCCAAACAACCCATCTTCCACTGTAAATCGCTCCGATTCCCAGCTTCCCATCAAACCTACGCCGCCTCTTTTACCAATCCGGTCGCTGGAGGAAGCACATATATATGAGATTTTAGGATAATCCAGCAGATAAAGGCCCAAATCCAGCATATGGACTCCAATATCTATCAAGGGCCCGCCTCCCTGTACATTTTTGTTGGTGAAATTTCCCCACCCGGGAATTCCTCTACGTCTATGCCACAGTGCTCTGGAATTATAAATCTTTCCAAATTCACCATTGGTAATTTTTTCTTTTAATAATGCAGCCTGCTCGCTGTGACGGAAATGAAATTCATAAGAGAGAAGAAGGTTTTTCCCCGCGGCGGTCTTCTCCATCAACTCTGCCTCCCCGGCGGTAATTGCAGGCGGTTTTTCACATAATACGTGGCATCCTCTCTCCAGTGCATCCAGTGTAATCTGGCAGTGAAATTTATTTGGCACACAGATGGTTACCGCGTCGGGCTTCATCGCTTCCAGCATCTCAATATGACTCTCAAAATATTCAGGTATTTCAAATTGCTCTGCCAGGGATCTAGCAGCAGATAAATTTGTATCACATACAGCTACAATCTCCACGTCTTCCATCTTCTGATAATTTGGAATATGTGTGACTCTGGCAATCTGACCAGACCCTATAATAGCCATTCTCAATTTTTTCATCCTGTTCCTCCATACTCAATCTAAACCTATGTTAAAACCCTGCCTTGTGGGAATTATATGAATATTCTTACATTTCCCACAAGGCAGGGTTTTAACATCAGTGACCATTATTACAGAAACTGCTTCATAAAGTCGACTGATTTCTGATATGCCTCCAGCGGATTCTCGCCGCGGATTCTTCCCTCATTTACAACTGCGCCATCATATCCGATATCCACTAACGTCCGCACATGTCTCTCCCAGTCAATGGAACCGGATCCCGGCTGGTATCTGTGATTTTCAGCAATATGAATATGACCAATTTCATCCTGATACTTCATCAGGGATTTTGAGATGTCATCTTCTTCAATCGCCATATGATAGAAATCCGCGGTGATTTTCACCTTTTTAAAATTACCGGACTCGATGATATCCATGGCATCCTGGAGTGTATTCAGCATATGATCCTGATACCGGTTCAAAGGCTCCAGATAGATGTATATTCCATTCTCCTCCGCCACGGAATCCAGTTCTCTTAGAGAATCCAGAATAGCTTTCACATCTCCCTCATGGCTTCTCGGAGAAACCATGGGGGGAAGACGGAAGGTGAACATACCCCAGGCTGCAGGCACTACCACACCGGTGCCCCCAACTTCCTTCAACGCCCGGATGATGTTTTTCAAATCTTCCACTCCGTTAAGTCTGCGTTCTTCGATGAAATCACCGATCCATCCGCGATAACCGCCACAGGCACTGGAAACAGGCAGTCCAGACTGGGCGATTGCCTCTTTTACAGTATCCAATTGATCCACCAAAACCTTGCCGTCTATTTCAAAACATTCAAATCCCATGGATTTTACAAATTTGAATTTTTTCACTAAATCTTGTGGAAAGAAGTCTTTATCCTGCGTTCCTAATAACATCTCAATCCCTCCCTGAGAAATCTATTCCCAACTTAATGCTCTCTTCCGGATGCTGGTCAACATAGTGGCTGAAACCTTCGGCGCTCTTCTCAAAGGGTACGACCGGATAGATGATGTCCTCGCAGTCCAGATAGCCGTTCATCAACAGTTCCCAGCACACATCTTCAATCCGATGTCTGTCCCAGCGGGGATATTCTGGATTAGGCTCGCTGCAGGCACGTGAAAATATGATCTTACCATAGTTAAAGTGGGCTTCCTGTCCCAGCCAAAGACCTGAGGGGAAAGGTTTTGCAAATGCCACATAGGCGATGGTTCCATTATAAGCCAGGCCCTTCAATGCGGACTGCAGCGCATGAACATTGCCGCTGGTCTCGATAATCACATCTGCCCCCATCTTATCCGTCATTTTCTTAATTTCTAAACCAGCATCACAAGCGGTGGAGTCAAGAGTATAATGGGCTCCATGATTCTCTGCAATTTCCCGCCTTTTTGCGATTGGATCAATACCGATAACCGTAGTTGCACCAATCTTAACAGCAATCTGAAGTGCAATCTGTCCAATTGCACCCAGTCCAATCACAACCACCCGATCTCCTGGACGTACATCGCCATCCCGAATGCCGCTGAGTGCAAATTGAGCAGGATCATAGCAGACTGCATTCTTAGCAGAAGCCTCCTTACTCATTTTTCTCAATTTATAATTATCGACTGCATTGACAATCTGAGTTTCTTTAATTGATCCATAAGAGCATACGCGGTCTCCAATTTCATACTCGGTAACATCTGCACCTTTCTCAATAATGGTGCCCACAAACATATTTCCAAGAGGCAGGTCACCAAATTCGATCCCTCTGGGCTCCCCAGCTTCTCTCTCGGTAAATACCCTCCACTCTTCATCGAATTTTCCATCGATGAAAGGGGTTGTTCCCCTAAAATCAGCCAGCTCCGTGCCGTGCTTTGGCGCTGCAAATTCCACTTTTACCTTTACTTCATTGCTCAGAACCTTACGATCCACATATTCTTTTAATTCAGCAACTCCAGGTGCTGCCGCTACTAATTTTTTCATCTTTTTGTCTCCTTTTTCCTTAACCCTTAACTCCGCCCTCAGTTCTTCCATTCTTGATTAGTCTCTGACTCAATCCATAGAGGATGACCACCGGAAGTGATGTGATCAGAGAGGCCGCCATCATCCTTCCCCATACATAATCTGGTGTATTGAACAGGGAGTTCAATCCGATTGGAATCGTCATCATATTAGGGGAATCGATGAAAATGGATGCAAACAGAACATCATTCCAGGCGATCATAAATGCATAGACAAACACAGAAATCAGACCTGAGATGGACAAAGGCACAATAATTCGGAATATAATTCCCATCCTGCTAAGTCCATCCACCCGTCCAGCCTCTTCCAATTCTTTAGGAATTGTGTCAAAATAGCTTCTGGTCATATATATGGCCGTCGGAAGCGTCTGAATGATCATGCAGATAATAACTGCTTCCCTGCTGTTCTTCAAACCAATTGCCGACAACATTCTGAACAAAGGAACTATCAAAAGTATTCCCGAGAACATGTAGACCAGGAAGAACATCTCACTGACGGTTTTTTTCCCTTTAAATTTCAGCTTGGACAGGGCATATCCGCCAAAAATCCCCAAAAGCACAGCGACCACTGAGACAACCAATGCGATATACAAGCTATTGCCCAGATATTTTATATACGGGAAAATATTAGGATTAAATATGTCCACAAAATGTTTGATTGTCCAGGTCTCAGGTATGATTGTAGGCGGGTATGCGATGGATTCTGCTGTATGCTTCAATGAAACACTGAGCATGATTATAAAAGGAAATAATAAAACCAATACCAGAAGAACCACCCGTGTATAGAAAAATATTCCTTTTAATGTTTTTTTCTTAACTTTCTTCAACTCTCAGCACCTTCTTTCTAATCAGCATAACCAGACTGAAGATTACAACAAACAACACGATGGAGATAGCCGCTGCCTTACCGAAATCGTGGGTGGCAAAGGCCATATCATATAGATAAACACCTAGTACATCCACCTGTTTTGTAAGCAGATAGACTTCCGTGTAGATGTAAAAAACCCAGATTGTTCGCAGGCTCACTACGGTTACAAGGGTTGGTTTTATGGCAGGATAGGTAACCACCTTAAACTTCTGCCAGCCAGTTGCTCCATCCACATCGGCCGCTTCATAGAGACTCTTGTCCACCGACTGCAGAATTGCCACAAAGGACATATATGCATAGGGATAAAACTTCCAGATTGCAAAGATAGAGACTAGAATAAAGGCACTTGCCGGTTGGTCAAACCAGAGTGGAACCTCATCCGTTATTTTCAACACATCAACAATAAGGTAATTCATAATACCGTAAATATTATTAAACATATAACGCCATGCGAATATCAGACACACAGCAGGCACTACATAAGAAAGAATGATGATGGAATTCACAAGTTTCTTTCCCACAAACTCCCTATTCATAAAGACCGCAATAGCCAGACCAAAAGCAGTACTGATAATGGTGACGACAGCGGTAAAAATTAAAGTTAAGAATACTGAATGATAAAAGCTTTTATCCCTAAATACTGCTGCAAAATTATCCAGACCTACAAATTCCGATGCCAATTTGGGATTTATGGGCACATCCTGAAAACTGATGATAATATTATAAATCATCGGATATCCAATCAATATGATCAGCAAAATCAGGCTGGGTGCTAAAAGTGCATAGGCAAATCTGGTATCACTTCTGCCCAGCTTTATCTTTTTAGGCTTCATTCCCTTCCCCTTTCTCTTCATAAAAGGAATGCAGCACAGGGGCTGTTATGCCACCTGGGCGCAGTCCAGACTCGTATAAGACACACAGGCTCAATATTAGACCGTGTTATTATTTGATTAATTTCTCCACAGCTTCCTGTGATGATTTCAGCTCCGCATCAATATCAGCGTTCTGAACAATTACATTGTTAAGCATTTTACTAATGGAGCCAGTGCTTGTAACATCACCCATTTCGGTGAAGTTCTTCCCATCCACGGTTCCAAAAAGCTGTAAGTTTTCCACTGCCTGTGCAATGTCATCATTGAGGTTGGCAAAAGCCTTTCTAGCTTCCATATCTGTATATGCCGGATCATCGCTGATTTCTTTCAATACAGGCTGGATTCCTCCGGGGGCCATGTTCAGCCAACTAATATTATTTTCTTTTTCCAACAGGAAACTTACAAATTTCTTTGCTGCTTCGGTCTCTTCTTGATCCATTCCTTCTGCAATACCCAGAACCATGATACAGCCATAAGCTACAGGCTCTTTCTGCTCAGGAAGAACCAATGCCAGGTTTTCAGCAAAACCAGCTTCTTTTACGGCATTCAGAATATAAGTAGAGTACATGGCCATAGGAGCGTTCTGTCCTATAAATGCATCCTTAACATCAGCAACTTCTGTTGATCCAGGCATGGAATATGTTGCCAGTTCTTTGTAATATTCCATCGCTTCCTTCATTTCCGGTGTGTTTACGGTAACATTCTTGTCTCCATCGAACACGTTGGCACCATTAGACAAAGCGTACTGTGAAAACACCTGCTCAGTAAATGCTGAATCAGATGTAGGCAATGCAATTCCATACTTTTTATTAGCTGGATCATGGAATGCCTGTGCAATTGCCCGGACATCATCCCAGTTCTTCGGAAGATCCAGTCCCTTTTCCTGAAGCATTGCCGTATTTACCCAGATTCCCTGAACCCAACTGCTGATTGGAACGCCTACATAACTGCTTCCATCCTCTGTTTTTGTCACATCCAGGGCTCCTTCGTAAAATGCATCTACACCCCTCTGGTCAATTACTTCCTTGACTGCATCCACATTGGTGAATTGATTTGCAACGCTTGTCTTTGCCTGATCCTGGCTATACTCTATGATTGCCGGAAGTTTTCCGCTTCCACCCAGTGCTACTATTTTAGAATCATAATCATCTTCATTCACAGGAATCGCTTCGATTTCAATGTTTTCGTTTTGTTTTTCGAATTCATCGATGATACTCTGTACCACATCCTGTCTTTCCTGCTCCACCTGCTGATGCATAAACTGGATCTTCACCTTTTTACCTGCATTTGCATTTTCATTTCCACTGGTACCATTATCTGTCTTTCCACATCCTGCCAAAACAGATGCCGACATAACAGCAACCAGAAATGCGCTTAGTACTTTTTTCTTCATCATTTTTCTCCTTTAATTTATAATTGGATATTTATTTGTTTCAAAGAGTTATCTCTTTGTTACAATCAGTTGGACTTCACCCAAACAGTCTCATAGGGGCTCATCCGGATTTTTTCCTGAATCTGTCTGCCATCCAGCAGATTTACTCCTTTTACACCGGCTAACTCCAGGCTGACGGTATCCGGTGATACGTTAATTAGAGCATAGACACATGTGCCTTTATCAGGATTTTCTCTTTTTAACGCCAGAATTCTGGAATCTATCTTTAAAACCACCTGACTGGCCTGGGGCGCGAATGACGGCTCCAGCTTCCGGATCTTAAGCCTGCGGATGAACTCCTTAAAAATCGCACTTCTATTGGTGTCCCCATCCAACTGCATCCGGAGATTATTATAGTCCAGCTTCTCCCGGTTGATTCTTCTTGGAATATCAGAAGTCGTCATACCATAATAATCATTTCTGGATCCCAAAAGACTGTGGATATAAATCCCAGGAACTCCCTGCATGGAGAGCAGTATCGTCTCCGCAGCAAGAAATTTAGCAATTCGTACTTCATCGGCTTCATCGGGGCTTGACAGGGCGTCCTGATAATTAATATTTAATTCATAAGGACTCCTGGTTCCATCCCCATTATCTTTATAGGATACCCTTCCACCGCTTTTCAATGTATTTTCCACCAGAAATTCACGATCTTTTGCAGATAGTAAACCTTCTGTGGGCCTCATACCAATTCCATCATGTGAACTTAAGAAGTTGAAAAAAGTTGCCTTCCCCTCAGGCAGTTCCAAGTTTTCCATCCACCTGCTCAATATATCCGCATTTCCTTTTAGTATGGAATACATCGTAAGCGGAGGCAGTGGAAACTGATAAACCAAATCTGCTTCATCCGATCCATTCCCAAAATAACTGATGTTATCTTTGTGCGGAACATTGGTCTCGGTTATAATCATTGTGCCCGGAGCATAGATGCTTAACACATCTTTCATTAATTTTATGATCTCATGGGTCTCGGGCAAATGCATACAAGTTGTTCCTGGTTCTTTCCAAAGAAAACCAATGGCATCCAGCCGTAAAAATCTGGCTCCGGATTTTGCATACATAATCAATATATCAATGATTTCAGCAAGTACATCCGGCGATTCAAAATTTAGATCAATCTGATCTTCACTAAATGTGGTCCAGACATGTTTCTTGCCTTCCACAGTATCAAACTCTGTCAGAAGTGGTAATGCTCTCGGCCTTGTAACCTGGCTGTAATCCGCTTCAGGATCACAGGTTAAAAAATAATTTTTATAAGGCTTTTCACAGGCCTGATATCCACGGAACCATTCACTACTCTTGGAGATATGATTGATAACCGCATCAAACATCAAGCCGTATTCACTTGCCAGTTCGGAGATATTCTCCCAAGTTCCCAGATCCGGATTGATTTGTCTATAATCCACCACGGAAAAACCATCATCTGAAGAATAAGGGAACATGGGAAGCAGGTGTACATTCGATATAGCATCTTTAACATAATCGTCCAGGAAATCTTTTAGTACCTTTAGTGGAGGCATCCCGTCTTTTCTAATGGAATCACCATAGGTAATCAAGATACTGTCTTCCTGGGATAATACAGAGCCTGCCTTTTCCATCGGTTGATATTTTTCCAACTTTGCCGATATTTTATCCCATGCTTCCTGAACTTTTTCCTCTGTCTTATAAATCCTCTTAAGTCTTACTTTCATATTTTCCATATAATTTTATGCCCCTTTCCCATTGACAACGTTGTCATTTATTGTCAAAAAACAAACAACCTTGTCATATAAAGAGGGAGATCCCCCTTTATAATCAAGTTGACTTTCTCTCAATAATCTTAGATGGAAACTTAAATATCCTTCTTCCATCCTGCTGCCTGCCTTCTCTTATCTCTCGTACCACAAAATCCATACAGCATTTGGCCAGATCTTTAAAATCCTGAGCCACTGTAGAAATAGGAGGGTAGTAAAATTCACCCAACGTAATATTATCGATTCCCAAAACAGCGATATCCTCCGGAATCCGGTAACCCTTCTCATAGATTCCCCGGTACACACCCAGCGCCCTCTCATCTCCTGATACAAAGAATGCCTGAATATCATACTGTTCCAACACTTCTTTGGATTTCCAGTAAGCTTTCTCCACCGTATCAATTCCTGTGAACACGTGGTATTCCGCACCCGAACCATACATGGCCTTCTCGAATCCTTCTATCCTAAGCTGGGTGGACAAGAATTTCTGTTCCCCTATAAATAATGCGATCTTTCGATAATTTTTACCAATTAGATATCTTCCCCCATTATAGCCCACATCAAAGTTATCCAGACTGACGGAAGGCACACTGGCGTTCTCAGGTTCTCCGAACACCACATACGGAATCTTATGCTGCTCAAAATAATCAACCCTTGGATCATTCAGTATGTTTTCCAACAGTATCGCACCATCTGCAATTCCACTTGCGATCAGGTAAAACCCGTCCGTCTCATCTTCTTCAAAGCATTCGCTGTTTGACGGAGACAACACCAACTTCATATTACTCTCCTTCGCATAGGAAAATAAGTATTTCAACATAATATTATGCCAAATACTTAAGTGCTCCTCATGATGACGGTCTGCAAATACCACGATAATATTTGTGTGGCTTCCCTTGAGACCTTTGGCCAGAATATTCACCTGATATCCCTGCTCTTTCATGGCAGCAAAAACCTTTTCTTTGGTTTTCTCGCTTACATTGGGGCTGTTGTTGATGACCCTTGATACAGTTTTCATAGAAACACCACAGGCATTGGCTACATCTACTATCGTTGCTTTTTTCATCTCGTTCTCCATTTGTCTTACGTTGTCATTTTATGTAATTCTCTAAGCCTTGTCAAGAGTTTCTCATACTTTAATTTTTTTTCGTCATTAATCATATTTTATATTATCACTTTTTGTGCATAAATTACAATTAGATTAACAACATGAAACTTTGCATAGGCTCATCCCGCTTGACCATCATCAGGGTTTCACCAAATTGAAATGATACCAAAATGAGGTGAACTTTCCTGTCTACTTGACAGGGAACTGTTCACCTCATTTAAAATACTTATTATGTTTAGAATTATATATTTACTTCATTCCTGCTTCCAGATCGCTTAACATCGTATCAGTAGCTGTAATACCACCTTCTGACAGATACCAAACATCAGGAGTCAGATAAACGATGTTATCGTTTTGATAAGCGTCTGTCTTCATGATAATTTCATTTTCCATCACATCTTTTGCTGTCTTTGCATCTTCTGCATTGATTGCTGTATCACGGTCTAGTATGAAAACATAATCAGGATTCTTCTCCAGAACCAATTCAAAGGATGCAGAATCACCATGAGTGGAATCCACTTCATCTGCCACATTCTCGAATCCAATCTCATTTCCAATTAAGGAGCATCTGGAGTCATTGCCCAAGGTGGACATAGATCCACTGGTTACGATTCCAATCAACGTAGTTTTCCCTTCGGCTGATGCTTTAAGTGTCTCCACACGGCCATCAAAACCAGATAATAGTTCCTCTGCCTTTTCCTCCTCACCGAAGACGGATGCTATGGCTTTTACATTATCATTAACTGAATTCATATAACCTTTTTCTCTGTCCACCTGCAACAGATAAGTTGGTGCAATTGCACTGATATTCTCATATTCGCTGGACAGACGGCCCCCGATAAAGATCATATCTGGCTCCAGAGCATTCAGCGCTTCCATGTCGACTTCCTTCACGGACCCCAGGTTGGCAACGTTTTCATCGTCAATATAAGAGGTGAGGTAACTTACAGAGGACTTCTTAGGGATTCCAACCACCCGGTCACCCAGACCCAGGGAATCCAGAATATCCAGGGCTGCAAGATCCAGAACCGCAATCTTCTGAGGATTATAAGGAACTTCAATTTCTCCCATGGAATGCGTCAGTGTAACGGTTTCCGGTGTAACCTCAGATGTACTTTTACTTTCGGCCGAAGAGCCCGATGTGGATTCTGCCGAAGCATTCTTTGAAGTCTCCTGGTTGCTGCTGGATGCAGCGCTGGAGCCACCCCCGGAACCGCAGGCCGATAATCCTACTACCATAGTACAAGTTAATAAAAATGC
>DVNN01000357.1 GCA_018714325.1 Candidatus Pelethocola excrementipullorum | reverse complement strand
AATAGAATTCAGAAGTTCAAAATATATCATCTTGATATTTGCTATTGAAAAATCTCTATTCTTCCTACAAACCTTTTCTATTCTTTCAATGGCATCTTTCATCTGATGATAGCTTCTAAATTTCATACTCTCTATAAATTGTTTGATTTCATCTGTAGGATAAGTAAAGACGCTGTCCATATAATTGATGTCATGAATATCATAAATCTGATCATATCCCATTATGTAGCGGCATTCCAGGGCACGAATGGCCTCACAATAGGACTGATGCAGCTCATGAACCTCCTTCACCCTACCGCCTAAGGCTCCTGCAGAAGGAATTTTCATGGTTATCTGTATGGCCTTTAAGATTACTTCCATGGTATCATAGGCAATATTTTGATACTCTTCTCCATACCTGTCCAGGTTAAAGATAATCACAGAACGGTTATTATCATCAAACACACAGTGTCGATTCCCGACAATATCCATGCATATATTCTTTATTGCAAATAAATATAATTCCATATCATTCATATCTATAGTCGAAACATCTGCTTCAATGATCCCAACGATGTATGCCTGAGAATAAAGGGGGATTTCCAGGGATTGTATTCTTTGCACGTAATCTTTCCTCCCATAATAGGAGGTACAAACCAGGGAATATAAAAACTTTTCTCTTAAAACAGGTAAACTTTCATGTAATTGGCTTCTCATCTTTGCAATATATTGCTTCTGATTGCTTTGTATATGTAGCTTTTCGCAGATGCCCTTCATCTCCTTATACAGAGATTCCGCACCAATTGGTTTTAGAATATAATTCTTTACCCCATATTGGATAGATTTCTTGGCATATTGAAATTCCTCATGTCCGGTGAGAATTACAATCTGTATATCAGGAAATTCTTCATTTAATATATGCGACAGCTCCATACCATCCATAAATGGCATAACGATATCAGTCATCACAAGATGTATCTTATTCTTTCTGCATATTTCCAAAGCTTCTTCCCCATCCTCAGCTTCATGAATTTTTGTAAAGCCAAGACTTTTCCAGTCGATAATTCTGCCAATGGCACTTCTGACCAGCTCTTCATCGTCCACAATCAAAAGACTATATTCCTCCATCCTCAATACCTGCCCTCCGTATCATTTCATACTTTTTCCTTCAGTATAGCATTATCTCATCCCGGGGAATATTCACTTTTTTCATATGGATGGTAGAAATTTTCATATCAGAATGATTATTTTAAAAATAGAGGGCAAAAAAACTCCAAACCGATGTACATCCCTACATCAGTTTGGAGATTCTATCTGTCACATCACCCTTTTACCGCTCCTATCATCACACCTTTTTCAAAATACTTCTGTATAAAAGGATAAACACATAGGATTGGAACTGTGGAAACTATAATCGCGGCATATTTTACCTGATCCGCAAATGCCTGGCCATAGCCTCCCGCACCGGCACCCGTTCCGTTTGCAAAGGCTTCATTCAAAAGCAATATACTTCTCAGCGTTATCTGCAGCGGTTCATTGTCATTGTTGCTGTTAAACATCAGTGCATTAAAGAAGTCATTCCAGTGGAATACCGCATAATACAAGACCAAAACGGCGATAACGGCCTTGGACAGCGGGATTACAACCGAAAAGAAATATCTGAAATGGGAGCACCCATCAATCACCGCCGCCTCGTATAAGTCATTTGGTATGGAACTTTCAATAAATGTCCTGGCGATAATTAAGTTATAGGTATTTACCAGTACCATAATTACCAGAATCGTCTTTGTGCTGATAAGTCCCAGGGAACTGATGGTCATATAGAGTGGAACCAGTCCGCCGCTGAAGAACATCGTAAACACAAAATAAAACATGATCTTGCCCCGTCCCTTAAAATCCGGTCTGGACAGTGCATATGCGGCCGGCATCGTAACAATCATATTCAAAGCCGTACCCGCTCCCACGTAGAATATCGTGTTCAAATATCCCTTCCAGATACGGGCATCCTGAAGGATCTGCTTATAGCCATAAAAATTAATATCTTTTGGCCAGAACACAACCTTTCCCTGATTAACCATGTTGGAGTTACTAATGGATGCAATAATCACAAACCACAGTGGATATATGATAACAATAAACGTAATGATACTCAGGATGATAATGGCTGCGCCGAAAACCCTGTCGGCCATACATTTTTCTTTAATTTTATTAACTTGTCCTGCCATACAATCCCCCTCCTACATAAGTCCTGTTCCGGTTGCTTTTTTCGATAACTTATTTGTTATCATCAAAAACGCAAAGTTAATCACCGTATTAAACAGGCCGACTGCTGCACCAAAACTGAATTGGGTGGATTTGATACCTACCGTATATACATAGGTGGAAATTACCTGGGACGCCCCCAGGTTCAGGCTATTCTGCATTAGATACACCTTATCAAATCCAACGTTCAAAACATTACCCATGTTCAGTATCAGAAGAATCATAATCGTAGGAAGAATTGCCGGAAAATCCACATGTATCATGGTTTGCCAACGATTAGCCCCGTCAATCTTACACGCATCGTACAACTGCGTATCCACAGAAGAAAGAGCCGCAATGAATATAATACTGTTCCATCCCATGGTCTGCCATACGCCGGACAGGACATACACTGGCATAAAGGCACGTTCCGATCCCATAAGGTTCACATTGTCCTTTACCAGGTGCAAGGATTTGAAAAATCCATCCAGAACCCCTGTGCCATCGGCCAGCATGATTCTCAGAATCGATACCATGACCACTACTGAAATAAAATATGGTATGTACACGGTTGTCTGAACCACTCTCTTCCACTTTTTATTTCTCAGCTGGTTGATGATCATGGCCAGTATAATCGGTACCGGGAATCCCACCACAATACTTGTAAACGCTATGACAAAGGTATTCTTCAGCGTGACACCAAACATCGGACTATCAAAATACTGTCTGAAATATTTTAACCCCGCCCAGGCTCCTCCTGTAATCCCCTTTGTAAAATCATAGTCACGAAAAGCAAGCTGTATCCCATACATAGGTACATAACAGAAAATGAAAATATACAGCATTGCCGGAAAGAGCATAATCCAAAGTTGCCAGTTTTTCCGGAGGTATTTCTTTAATTTTACCATGCGCCGTCTCTCCTTTCTTATCTTCAACAGGCAATGCCCGTTTCTCCATGAGGAAAGGGATACCTGGCCAACCAGATATCCCGCTTTGTTTATTTCCCTAAGTATTTATCAAATGCTCCCTGCCGAATCTTTAATACCTCGTCAAGTCCTGCACCTTTAACGCTATCTACATAGGAATCCCATTCAGCGTCAATATCAGCTTCTCCCGTAATCCACAAGGACCACTTATTGTCAATGATATTATTGATATTTGCCTGATTCATAGCCATCGTATTCTGTTCTTCATCTGTATACTTCATAAACAGATGTGGATAATAGATATCCTCATTGTTTTTAGCAAGGGCTTCATCATATACAGTTCTTTCATTCAAAGCATTTTCCATGTCCTGTGACATCTCAATACTGATAACATCACGGATATACATAGGCCCAAAGTCAGCAAAGGTACTTGTCCACTTCCAGGTTCCCGGATCCATGGTATCATCCTGAGGAGGCAGTACCTTGAAGCTGCTGTCATCCACCTTCTCCAAACACCCATCAGAGATTCCGCCGAATAATACTTCAACAGAAGTCGTGCTATCATAGAATGCATCGATGAACTTCATGGCTGCATCTTTATCTGAACACTGAGAGCTCATACAGATACGGTTCGCCTGCATATTCAACTGATCCATATCGTAGTTCCAATAAGTTTCATAAGTGCCTGCTTCTACGCCATCATCGTATGTAAGTGGCGGAAGTGCAATGTACTGGTCTGAAAGAGCACCAAATTTATCCGTCTCCTCCCATCCGAAACATGCACCTACAAGAGCTTCGCCGTTTTCATTTCCACGGGATAAGGACTGGTATGCTGAATAATCATTTGTGATTGCGTTTTTATTGATCAGTCCTTCTGAATACCATCTGTTCAAGGTTGTTATAAACTCTTTGTAACGCTCATCGATGGCATAACACTTTACAGTCTTATCTTCTACAAAGTAGCCATTCGTCTCAATATCTGTCAGCTGGATTCCCATGGACGGAAGCATCTTCAGAAGTGAGTAAGCAGAGTTAAACCATGCATTATTTCCGCCATATGCATTATAATCCAGAGGAACTTCATCTGTCAGGTCACCATTTCCATTGGCGTCCTGCTCATTAAATGCCTTCAATACCGCCTCAAATTCGGTAAATGTGGTGGGCACTTCCAGATTCAAATGATCCAGCCATGTCTTGTTTAAAAACAAGACGGTATTTGTCTTCGGCCATACGGTCTGCATCTTAGGCACGCTATAGATCTTACCATTGCCCGCGGTTGCCAACACCTTTGTATCCGGAACGTCTGTGAACATCTCCTGGATATTCGGAGCTTCTTTTTCGATATAAGGAGTCAGATCTTCAAAGAGTCCTGTGTACTTCGTATAGTCAGAATCCGTTGTTGCGTTGATTAGAATATCAGGGATATCTCCTGAGGCAAATCTGGTGGACTTCACAGTCTCCCAGTCCTGGCGAATCTGCTCCCATTCCACTTCCACGCCGGCAGCCTCTTCAATTTCCTGCACCCACTTCATATCATCGATATTCTGTGTCGCCGAATGAGATACAAACAATGCCTTTAGCTTTGTTTTCCCATCCTCTGTTTTTTCAACTTTTCCGGCACCTTTTCCACCACATCCTGCGAGTGCCGTCATAACCATAAGCCCGGCTAAAACAATTGAAACTACTCTTCTTTTCATTCTTTTTACCTCTCTTTCTTTTTCACTCCTCGTATTTTCTCAGATATAACTCATCGAAAATCCTACAAACTCCTTCTTTATTTTGAAATCTCACGTTAAACGTGTTATCCCCGCTGACACTGGTTTCAGGAATCCTGACCTCTGTTACATAAAACTCCTGATCGCCACCTTGTACTACGATTTCTTCTGAATAATCCTCTCCCAAAGACAGGGTAAACACATTACCTTCATCCATATTCGAAAGGGTGATACATAACGCCATGGTACCCTCTTGGGCCTTCATCTCATACGAAAACCATCCATCTTTATGACAGTAACGACAGGGGTGGCCATTGATATATTCGGAATCCGTCTTCTCCCCTCGCACTCTATGAGCGAGCTCATACTGATCATTTCCCACTGGTATCACATCTATCTGCTCTTGTTCCAGAGAAAATCTTCTTTCGGATCTGTCGATTAACGCTGTCAGTTCTTTGGAATCCTCCTCGTAAACCAGCCAGTAGATTCCATAACGCTCCTTGTATTTGGAAAAATGGGGCGCAAAGTGTAATTCTTGACCCTTCAAACGGAAAGCGATTTTTCCATTCTCCTTTATCAGGTAAGATGCCGGATGATTTTTAAACTCCTCGAAGGTTACTTCTTTCAATTCAATATAGTCAGGGATTATCATGTTTTTTTCAGGAACCAGCACATCGACCCCGGTATAAACCGTATCCATCTTCTTAATCCCAAGCTCTGCGCTGAGCACGTAAGGCCCATAGGTAAAGGCCAACGCATGAGGATTATCCGGAAGCTCATGACACCGGAGCTCCATGGGATATTCCACCGTTACCATATTCCCCTTATTCAATTCTCCCTTAAGGACAATCCAATCTTCTTCTATAATCGCTCCCTCTGAGGAAACCTTCACATCCGCCCTGCTCCATCTTGGAATCAACAGCCGAACCTCATGCACTTCAGAACTTTCACTTGCCTCTAAGACCTCTATCTGAACTTTGAATATATGATCTACTTCTGTACATCTTATCCGCAGTTTCGTTCCCACCGTTCTCCAGTCCAGCTCACAATCTTCATACCGGATGATATACATATGTTTATCATCTCTATAGGCAATTCCTTCCGAAAGTTTTGTGAAATTCTCCATTCCACTTCCTGTGCAGCACCAGAAACTTTCATAAGGTGTGCTGAAAACCTTAAAGTACCCTGTGGCCATCGGCTGGAAGTACATGGTCATTCCCGTCTCCGGATTCTGAGAGGACAAAATGGCATTTAATACTGTATTGGAATAGTAATCTGCATATTTCCTCTTTTTTGTAACTTCAAAAAGACCCTTCGACAATTTCAGCATGTTATAGGTATTGCAAGTCTCACAGTTACACGCGGTACGTTCAGAATCCAGAATATCCGGTTTTCCAAAATGTTCCCACTCACTGTTTCCCCCTGTCACATAGGAATGATGCTCTACCACCATATCCCAAAAGTTCTCAGCCGCCTTAAGATAAAATCCCTCACTGTCCTCCCAGACAACATGTCTTTTTAAAGCACCTAGTATTTTGGGGATTGTGGTGTTGGCATGCAGCCCGTTCAGTACATCTTTATTCTCATATAGGTTCTGAAACAAGGGGATCTCGTCAAATTGATGGGCGGCCTGGGCAAACCGCTGGTCCCCTGTAATTTCATATAGTTCATAGAGACAGTCGTTCATTCCCCCGTATTCCACAGCCAGCACCGTCTTTTGCATTTCCTTCGTCCATCCGGTGCACCGCCGATAAATCCACTCTCCCAGCTTTGCTGCTAACTCTCCGGCATCTTCGTTACCCGTAAGTACATATACCGAGATAATTCCACTCAAT
>DVNN01000356.1 GCA_018714325.1 Candidatus Pelethocola excrementipullorum | reverse complement strand
TCCTGTCATAATGCCAAGGCATGATACAAAGGTTACCTATCCTCATCCGGAAGCTGATCCTAATATTTTGGAAGTTGAAAAGAAGGCAGAAATATTTGAGGGTTTGGCACGTTCCTTTTTTATTGCAGCTCCTTTGATTCATAATAGACCGGAAGTAACTATTTGCGGATATAAGATACGGGAGTATTATAAAAAGCAGATTTTACGATCATGTACAAAGGGAGATCCTCTTTATGTGGGTGATTATGAAGAATTACAAAATATTACAGAACATGCAGATCCCTTCAGGCCGTTTCAGCAAACGGTAGAAACCTGCGCACTTGTCATATGTCTCTGGGTTAGTAAAGAAGCAATATGGGATACTTACAATAAAGAAGAAAAAGATAAAATTGCTGCAATGATTAGCAGCTTTGCTCATGCAAATACTGTTCCTCAAAACTGGCGTTTATTTAATATGTTGGATATGGCATTTTTACATATGGAAGGGTATCAAATAGAGGAAGATATTATGCTCGACCATGCCCAGTCAATTCTAAATTATTATGCAGGAGATGGCTGGTATAGAGATGGGCATTCATTTGATTATTATTCCTGTTGGGCCTTTAATGTGTATGCACCGTTGTGGAACAGATGGTATGGATATTCTAATATGCCGGAAATCGCTGGAAGGTTTGAGGACAATTCTAATGAACTTATGAAAACCTATGCGGACTTTTTCGACAGCGATGGATTTACTAATATGTGGGGCAGAAGTAACATTTACCGTAATGCGGCTACAAGTGCTTTTGAAGCCAATTTTTATCTGAACAACCCGAAAATGAATCCAGGGCTTGCCAGAAGAATATCTTCGGGTTCTCTGCTACAGTTTTTAACAAGGGAAGATTTCCTGGATAACGGTGTTCCTACACTTGGATTTTACGGGACATTTGCACCTTTAGTGCAAGGGTATTCCTGTGCGGAATCCGCATTTTGGTTGGGAAAGGCTTTTCTGTGTCTGCATTTACCAGCAGAAGACCCGTTTTGGACCGAAACAGAAAATAACGGAACATGGGAGAACTTGGAAAAAAATGAAATAAAAGAAACAGTCCTTAATGGTCCGGCGCTCTGCTTTACCAACCATGAGAACAACGGTGAGACTATCCTGCGTACTGGCAAAGTCTTGAAGGATAAAGGGGATTTCCATGGTATGTGGAATTATTCAAAGTTGTGTTATAATACGAAATATCCCTGGGAGGCTTCGCCGTGCAGCAATGGAGTCAGTAATTCAGAGATAGAAGCACAGCAATATGTATTAAAAGATGTCGCTACAGGAAGTGTAGAAAAAGCAAACGTAACGTTCTGGCACGGCAGCAGACAGGGGGTACTGTACAGAAGACAGTTTTTTGACTATAACCTGCAGGATGAAACTATGTGGATGCAGGCCATGAATCTGGCGGATTTTCCAGTGCCAAATGGCATTTTCAGAGTCGATAAACACAAATTATTCCGACGCCCGGTGATTTTTACATTGGGAGCATATGGATTTCCTGATAATGGGACTGAAATAATAAAAAGGAGCTGTGAAGACGCTCAGGCAATCATCTTAAAAGGGAGAGACTTTACCGGTAAAGAAAAGCAAATGGCCATGACTATCTATCAGGGCTGGAATGAGTTAAAGTATATTTGCAGTCAGGGAAGTAATCCGGACTCAGAGAAGTCTATGATTGTATATGCGGAAACAAAATTAAATAAGCAATATGGAGGATATGAGCCATATTTGCTGATATCTCAGGTGATCACAAAAGAAGACCACGAAGATTTTACAGATGATGAGATATTCCCAGTTGCCTCTTTGGATTACGAAGATGAAAACAGGAATGGCAGTTATGGAACGATTACTGTATTGTTAAAAAATGGTTTGGAAAAAAAGATTAATTTTGAAGGCATTGAGGGCAAGTTTATAATATAAAAAATTATCCGACAGGAGCACTTTCTTTGAAAGGTTTTAATTGACTAAGATTAAAACTGAAAGGGAGGGGCTCCTGTTTTGTTCTCTATACAGAAAATGTATAAAGAATATCGCCTTATAAGTGAATATATACTGCTTTCGGGTTTTCGAACAAACAGTGTGCTTTCAAAATATGATCGTACAAGATAAAAGCATGGTAGAAAAGAATATGTAGTGATAAAGTCTAAAATGATATAGAAAATAGTAATTAAAATAGGAAATATACACAAAGATATAAATGGAATTCAAAAATGTATTTACACAAAGTGCATAATATGATATATGTAATATTATAAAATATAAATTATAAATTATAAAAAGAGGTGATCGGATGAAGTGTTATAGTGGAGAAGGAGTAGGAAGAACGTTAATTATTGAATTGGACAGGGGGGAAGACGTATTTGATAAAGTTGAAGAGGTATTATTGAAAGAAGGTATTAAGAATGCGTACATTGCCAGTGCTGTAGGAAGTATAGCGCAGTTAGAATACCACAGACCGAAATCAATGGATGCAGCAACGGAGGATGAATTTTTATCCCTTGAAGGGCCATTTGAGTTTGGTGGAATATCAGGAACAATCATTGATGGTGTGGCACACTTTCATTTTTCGGCAGGCGGTACAGATGGATTACATATTGGACATTTGGAGAGAGGAACAAAAGTTTTGTATTTACTTGAATTAGTTGTTGTTGAATTAAAAGGGTTGAGCCTTAAAAGAATGCTGACACCTGAAAAAGTAAAGAAATTATTTCCTATCAGCGAATAAAGCAGGAGGGACATAGATGTTTCAAGGAATATACAATAGAAAAACAGAGGATTTAAATGGCACATGGAAATATCGTATCGATCAGAATGATGTGGGAAGCAGGCAAAGCTGGTATTTAGATCAAGGGGAAGGCAATCCCTGGAAAGATATGAAAGTTCCCCATAACTGGTATTTGACAGAAGAAATAGGAGATTATTTTGGAACAATCTGGTACACCAGAAGATTCAAAGTACCTGATTATATGAAAGGACAAAGAGTTTTCCTGTACTTTGAAGGGGTGGATTATATTTCAGAAGTATGGGTAAACGGAACATACCTTGGATGCCATGAGGGAATGTTTAATTCTTTTGAATACGATATCACATCCTGTGTAAAGTGGGAGGAAGAAAATATTGTTATGGTCCGCGACAATGCAGAGAAGGACCTGACAGAATATATCGAAGCAGATCAGGATGAAACGCCAATGTCCGAAAAATATAAGTTTCATCAGTCAAAAGGAATTACACAGATTAAAGGACATATGATTGAAGCTATGCATCGTCCGGGAAGTATGACCTCATTCAGACAGGATGGCAACTCAGGCGGTATCTGGGGAGACGTGAAATTGGTATGCAGGCCGGAGATTTATGTACAGTGGGTGAAAAGTTATACCAAGATAGGATATAAAAAAGACAGGCTGGGAGATCGGCAGGATAAACCGGATGGAACAGGACTTGCCGCTTTTGATGTTTATATTCATAACACTTTGAAAAGGGCCGTTAAAACAAACATTTTCCTAGATGTGACACCTTATAACTTTGAGGGAGGTTCTGATTGTTCAATCAGCAGAGAAGTTGTGTTACAACCGGGAGATAATGTATTTAAGATGACAGTTACCATTCCTGATGTAAGACTTTGGTGGACATGGGATCATGGAAATCCAAATATGTATACGGCAACAATAAAGCTTGAAAATGATAAAATACAGATGAATTTCGGAGTTAAGGAAATTGTGACAGACGATAAGGGGCAGTGGTATCTGAACGGAAAACATATTTTCCTGAGAGGCATGAGATATATATCCAGTTTATGGATGAGTGAGGCAAATGAGGAAATGTGGAAAAAAGATTTTGATAAAATGCTGGATATGGATATCAATGCAATCAGAATCGGAAGCCACGTAGAACGTGATGGACTCTACACTTTGTGTGATGAGCTTGGCTTACTTATGTGGCAGGTGTTTCCGCTTCACTATTGTATCAGTGATTCTGATGATGTTATCAACAGGGCATCAGATATGATGCGTGATATGGGAATGATGCTTACGAATCATGCATGTATGGGAATGTGGTCTGTATATAAAGAACCGGAGATTTACGGATTGCAGGATAAACCAAATGTATACTTTAAATTGTGCGAGATTCTTAAGGAGACATTGGAAAGCATTGACCCTATCCGCTGGATTCATAAAGGGGACTATCGTGAAGGCGTTCAGAATATTATGATTGGCTCCTGCCAGGATGGAGATATGGATGTACATACAGAGAAAATTAAGCCAAATATTGTAGAGTTTGGTGCAGATGCTGTTCCTTGTCTGGAGAGCCTGAGAAAATTTATTCCGGAAGATAAACTATGGCCGCCTCATTGGGATACATGGCAGTACTGGGGGCTGTTCTATTATAATCAATTCAGAAGAGCCAAAGTGGAGATGGGAGATTCGCTGGAAGAATTTATCCACAACACTCAGAAATACGAAGCTCTTGTGGTGAAAGAACAGATTGAATTCTTAAGGCAGAGAAAATACCAACCAGTTGCGTCTATGTTCTTATATTATTGGAGCGATGCTTGTCCTTTGATGGGTTCAGGATTGTTTGATTATTATAGAGAGCCTTATGAAGTATATGAAGCAATGAAGGCCGTTTATACTCAGGTATTGATTAGTCTCGAATGGGAGCAAGAACCTCATGTTTTAGGAAGAGAGAAGAAGTATTCCAGAGGTCAGAGGTTCAACGGAAAAGTCTGGGTAAATAATGATCATTTCCATAAAATGGAGGACTTGGAGATTCATTGGGAAATCCGCAGAGAAAACAGTACCGAAATTCTGGAGGAGCATACCTTCAAAGAGAGTTTATCCGAAGACAGTGCTGAAGTGAAAGATACCATTTCATGGATTGTTCCGGGAGATTATGTAGGAAATTATGTGATTGATATGTGGGTAAAGGATAAAGAAGGAAAAGTCCTTTCCACTAATAGTACAGTCATAAAAGCATGTGCGTGATTTACCGGGGAAGGAGGAATATGAAGGATGATAATGCTTTATGAAGGAAGACAAACCATTGATTTGGGAGGTCTTTGGGAATATAAGAAAGAAGAAACAGATAAGGCGGTAGAAGAATATAGAGTAGGCGATTTGATGGAGCCAGAAGGATGGAAAAAAATCACAGTTCCTAATAACTGGTACCTGACAGAGATCGGGGATTATTTTGGTACTATTTGGTTCAGGACTCAATTTGACAGTCCAAAATCTGTAAAAGGGCAGCATATATGGTTACGATTTGGTGCAGTGGATGATATTGCTGATGTATGGCTAAATGGAGAATACCTGGGCAGACACGAAGGAATTTTCAGTCCCTTTGAGTTTGATATTACAGATTATCTGAAAGAGGGAGAGAGAAATGAGCTGCTGGTAAGAGACAGTGCACCCCGTGATGAGCACAGACTTGGGGCAATGACTTCTTTTAGACAGGATGGAAATTCAGCAGGAATCTGGGACAAAGTGGAGCTGGTAAAAAGACCGGAGAAATTTATTGAATACTGCAAGATATCTACCAAACTGGTGCTGAAAAAAGACTGGGTGGGTGACGGACAGGATAAAGATACAGGATCTGCACTGGTAAGCATGGATATTACGTTAAACAACCAGACAGAAAAGACAGTCACAGGAAGTTTAAGAGCACTCATGGAACCAGCCAATTTTGAAGGTGATGACAGAATTGTAAGCGAAAGACAGGTAGTGATTCCTCCTGGAAGAACCGTTGTCAAGTTGGCTATGACAGTAGAAGATGCAAAACTCTGGTGGACCTGGGATCACGGATATCCAAATCTTTATAATATGAAACTTAGCTGGCAGGAAGATGAAACAACCATCCGGTTTGGCATTAAAGAAGTGATGTACGATGAAAAACAGGGCACATGGTATTTAAATGGAAAGAAAATCTTCTTACGAGGTACGCGTTATATCTCCAGCCTCTGGATGAGCGAAGCTGGTATGGATATGTGGAAACCGGATTTCGATAAGATGATTCGTATGAACATTAACTCTATTCGCATCGGAAGCCATGTAGAAAAAGATGGATTATATTCTTTGTGTGATGAACTTGGCTTGTTAATGTGGCAGGTATTCCCACTTCACTACTGTGTAAGTGATGATGATTTGATATCAAGAGCATCTGATATGGTGCGTGACATGGGGATGATGCTTACAAATCATGCATGTATGGGAATGTGGTCTGTATATAAAGAGTCGGAAGTATACCAGCTTGTAGACAAACAAAACAACTATATCCGGATGTGTCAGATATTAGAAGAAACCTTAAAAGCTATAGATCCTGTGAGATTGGTGCATTTGGGTGATTATCGAGAAGGGGTTATGAACATTATGCCGGGCTGTTGCTCAGATGGCGATGCAGATGTACATGACTTAAATGTTCCGCCTAATATTGTGGAATTTGGTTCACAGTCCATTCCATGTATGGAAACACTGAAAACATTTATCCCGGAAGATAAAATGTGGCCTCCACATTGGGATACATGGAAATATTGGGGATCATTCTATTCTGATACATTTAAATCTGGAGAAGTAGAATTGGGGAATTCTTTGGAAGCATTTATTGAGAATACCCAGGATTACGAGGCTGAATTAGTAAAAGATCAGATTGAATTTTTGAGACAGAAAAAGTACGATCCAGTTTCAAGTATGTACTTATCTTATTGGAGTGATGCATGTCCGGTGATAGGCTCCGGTCTGTTGGATTACTACAGAAGACCATATAAAGTATATGACTACATGCAGCAGGTTTATACACCCGTACTGGTAAGTATGGAGCCGTGTCTGCATCCCTATAGACTGGGTAAAGAAAAGGTATTCTATGCAGGAAAAACATTTACAGCCAGAGTGTGGTTGATCAATGACCACTATGATACAATTTCGGATGCGAAGCTGAGTTGGAAGGTTACAGATTGTGAAACAGGAGAGGTTCTGGCGCAGAATGCATTCCGCTTAAATATCTTGGCGGATTCAGCGGAAATTCCGGATCATATTGTACTGCCGCTGAAAGAAGAATGGGCAGGGCATACCTGCAGAGTGAATATGTCAGTGGCTACAGATGATGAAGTCCTTTCCGAAAATGATTCGAAATTTAGAATTGCAACAAAATTACTCCAGAAGAACGATTTATAAATACATAGAAGAGGGTATGTATTTAATAAATAAAAAAGCGCTTAAAGGAGGAAAAAGCATGAGTAAAAAGAAACAATTGTTAGCACTTGGTGTTGCCTGTGGGCTCCTGTTTACAGGATGTGGAAATGGAGGAAATGACACACAGGACTCCCAGGTTAAGGAAGGAGGAAGCACACAGACACCTGATAGCGGAGAAAAACAGACGCTTCGTGTTGCCTGGTGGGGAACTACAGAAAGGGATAAACTGTATTATCAGATTAATGACCTGTTTATGAAGGAACATCCCAATGTAGAAATCGTCACAGAGAGTCCTGGATGGAATGATTACTGGACATCACAGTCTACAGCATTTGCAAGTGGAAGTGCAGCAGACGTAGTACAGTTCCAGTCAAACCAGATTGGAGAGTACTGTTCGAAAGGTGTATTAACTCCATTGGATGATTATGTGAAATCTGGCGTCATTAACTTAGAGGACTGGAATCAGGATTTTGTGGATACCGGTAAATACGATGATACTCTTTATATGGTATCTCTTGGAATGACAGCACAGGCTATGTTCGTTAATGAAACGTACCTAAATGAATTAGGCATGAAGTTGTGGCCTGAAGACGAAGATATCACCTGGGATGAATTTGAAGACTATCTGAACGAGGTTCAGACTAAATTAGGTGATGACACATATGCAGGATTAGATATTTACAACAACAATGACTTGGTATGGGTATGGATCAGAGAACATTGCAAGGACGGAGAAGAATGGCTGGATGCTGATGGCAAATTTGCGCCCAGTGAAGAAACTATGAAAGCCTGGTATGCATATTCAGACAATATAAGAAAATCAGGAGCATTCCCAAGCGTAGAATGGACACAGGAATGGAATACAAAAGCATGGGAAGAAGGCGCAATGGTAAATCGAAAAGTTCTTTTCTATTTTGCAAATGCAAACCAGTATAAGATCTATCAGAACTCCATGGAAGATAAGCTTTCAATCAGAAAAGTTCCTGTTGGAAACGATGGAAAACATGGAGATTTAATGATCACTTCCGCATTTGGCATTTCAGAAACATCCAAAAATAAAGATCTTGCTGCAGAATATATTGATTTCTTTGTTAACAATGTAGAAGCTCAGAAGATCTTTAACATGGAACTTGGAGTTCCTGCATCTTTGACAATTCAGGAGGAACTGGCAGCAACAGCAGATCCTAGTGATGTAGCAGCAACAGAGTATTTGAACATGATTTCAGAAGAAGCGCCGGCATTTGTACCAAAGGCACCAGGTGTATGGGCGATTCAGGACGAAATCAGTAGCACGGCAGAGATGGTTGCAACAGGAGGGATGTCCTCCGAGGATGCTGCGAAGCATATCATTGAAGTCGCAAATGAAATGATTGCGGAAAGTGCAGGGTAGAGTAACCGGAGTGTTGCTGTAAGGCAGCACTCCAGCTTTTAGCTAGGAGGGGTTTCATGAAAAAAAAGAAGAGCGAAAAATATACGGCATATGTTTTTCTTTTACCATGGATGATAGGATTTATAGGACTTACATTAGTACCTATGGTAATGTCATTTAACTATTCATTTACAAACTATAATTTACTTACACCACCAAAATTTATAGGACTAGCTAATTATATAAAAATGTTTGCCTCGGATTTACATTTTAATAATGCATTAAAAGTAACATTTATCTATGTTTTTGCATCGGTACCGTTACAGCTCTTTGTCTCTTTAGTGCTGGCATTTATTTTGAACAAGGGCGTTAAAGGACTTTCCTTTTTTAGAGCCGCGTATTATATTCCTTCGCTGTTAGGGGGAAGTGTAGCCATCTCTATTTTGTGGCGCCAGATTTTTGGAATGAACGGTATTTTAAATCAGGTATTAGGAATGATGGGAATTAATACAGACATCAGCTGGGTTGCAAATCCCCATACAGCGGTATGGACACTGGTTATATTGAGGATGTGGCAGTTTGGTTCGCCTATGATTATCTTCCTTGCAGCAATTAAACAAGTGCCACAGGAACTCATGGAGGCAGCAGCAATTGATGGGGCATCAAAGTTTAAACAGACAACAAAAATTATGATTCCCCTTATTTCTCCGATTATTTTGTTTAATCTGGTAATGCAGATTATCAGTGCCTTTAAGGTGTTCACAGAATCTTATATTATCAGTGGAGGAAATGGTGGTGTATAAGACAGTTTATTGTTCTATACCTTACATATTTACAATGAGGGGTTCGGAAAAATGCGAATGGGATATGCCAGCGCGCTTGCCTGGATTTTGGTATTAATTATTGGTGTTTTGACAGCGTTAGTATTCCTGATTTCTAAAAAATTCGTGCATTATGATTGAGGGGGGTGTGAAAAGTGTTCAAGAGACAAAAGACAATAAGCATAATTAAATTTATCCTATTGCTGGTTTTCGCACTTGCTGTTTTATATCCTCTTTTTTGGATGATTGGAAGTTCTTTTAAACCAGAGACAGATATTTTTAAGAATTTAGGTGTAATACCAAAAACGTTTGTCTTGGAAAACTATAAAATAGGATGGCAGTCCAACGGAAGAGTCACATTTTCTACTTATTTTTTTAACTCTATCATGGTTTCCGTACTTTGTGTGTTGGGCAACCTTCTATCCTGTACCCTGGCGGCTTATGCATTTGCCAGATTGCGTTTCAAATGTAAGAATCTGATGTTTGTCCTGATGATGATGACATTAATGCTTCCCCAGCATGCGATCATAGTTCCGCAATATGTATATTTTTATAAGATGGGTTGGATTGATACAATAATTCCTTTGGTATTACCTAAGTTCTTAGCGACGGATGCGTTTTTTGTATATCTTTTAATCCAGTTTATTAAAGGCATCCCCAGAGAGTTGGATGAGGCGGCCATCGTTGACGGATGCAGTTCTTACGGCGTATTTTTTAAGATTATTCTTCCACTATGTCAGCCTGCGCTTGTGACAACCACAATTTTTACATTTATGTGGTCCTGGAATGACTTCTTTACACAGATTATTTATCTGAGAACAGCGGACAAGTATACCGTGACCCTTGCGCTTCGGATGTTCGTGGATTCTACGGCGAAAAGTGCATATGGCGCAATGTTTGCAATGTCAACATTGTCCATTATTCCAATTTTAATTCTATTCATATTCTTCCAGAAACAACTAATTGAAGGGGTAGCCACCAGTGGCTTGAAGGGGTGAAGATTTATGGTCTTGTTAGCAACTTCTTCTTTGACATTTGATGGTTTTGAAAATAATAATCATGAACGTTTATTTGAAAGTGCAGCAAAACTAGGATATAAAAGAGTAGAATTTAATTGCTGGTATGCAGAAACATTAACACCTGGAAGAATCAGAGAGATGAAGAGAAGATGCGAAAATACAGGGGTTCAGCCCATTGCCCTGCATGTATCTGCTATCGGAGGAGGTACTTCAGAATTGCTTGCGCTTAATACCGCACACAAAATAAGAGCCATTGAGGCAGCGGTGGAGCTTGGGTGCAGAAGAGTTGTTGCATCGGGGACGGACAATTCAGGTAACCTGTCTGATATTGTGAGAGAATTGGATAATATAGCTCCGATAGCAGAAGATGCGGATGTATTGCTTTCTCTGGAAAACCACTGCAATAACATCCTGGCAGGAAGTGATGATTATCAGTTTGTAATGGATAGAATTACAAGTGAGCATGTAGGAATCTGCATTGACGGTGGACATCTGGAAGCCGCAGGAGAAGAGATAGGATCCTTTATAGAAAGTTTTTATCCGAGAATTAATCACATTCATTTAAAAGAAAATAAAATTTTTGGACAGAAAACATTCTGCAGGTTTGGATCTGGCGGAACGGATAATAATGCCATGATAGAGAAAATGCTGGAAAAGGGATATAACGGCTATATGTCTGTAGAGCTTTCTCCGGAAGTGGGAGAGTGGGGTGAGTTCGTACCATTTACAGACGATGACAGAAGAAAAGCTTTGGAGATGTTTTCCAAATATGAATCACTATAGCAAGGGAAAGCGCAGAGGATGATAATGTTGAAGACAATAATAATCGGGGCCGGCGGGATTGCCGGACAACATTGTGAAGCGTTGAAAAAATTAGGGGTTTCTATTGCTGGAATTTATGATATCAACTATGAAAGAGCGTCGGCTCTGGCAGAAAAATACGAAAGTATGGCAGTAGAAAATCTCGAAGAGGAAACCAATCATGTAGATATGATTCACATTCTTACACCGCCGTCAAAGCGGATAGAATATGTGAAAATGGCGGCGGACAGAGGCAAGCATATCCTTATGGAGAAACCGGTGGCAGTTTCTTTGGAAGATGCAAAGATCATGGAAGAGTATATCAGAGAAAAAAATATACTCTGCATGATGGCCTTTACTCAAAGATTTAGAAAAGGTTATAAAATCATCAAAAAACTTATGGATGAAGGAAAAATTGGCGATATCGTACAGGCATTTTGCTTCAGGGTAGGACTTGGACCGGGATTTACCGGAACTCTTGAGGAGAGTTGGAGAACGGATGCTAAATATGTATGTGGTATGGCCATTGAATCTTTATCCCATGATATCGATTTTCTTCAATCCCTGGCAGGTGATATTACAGGCGTTTCTGGACAGGTAAAAGGTACTGTAAAATCTCTTCCGGAATTCGATAATAATGTGAATGCGGTTCTGCAGTTTGCAGGTGGCGAAGTAGGAAGTATAACAGCCAGCTGGACATCTCATATTCCTTACAATATAAAAGGGGTTATAGGAACAAAAGGTTCTGTATTTCTTCAGGGAAATGATATCTGGGATTCTACAAAAGTAATCACCAAGTTGCCTGAAAACGAACAGACAGAAGAAAAGCTGGATGATATTTTCCAGGCAGGGGATGGTTATTATGAAGAAAATAAATGCTTTGTGGAATGTATCAAAACAGGAAGAGAGGTTCCCAGCAGTATATCTGTAGGCAGGAAAGTACTGGAAGTATCCAGAAAAATATTAGAAACATCCGGAAAAAATATATAGCGAAAAGAAGAGAAGATAATGAAGAGAGGAATTTGCCTTACATCACTTTATCCTGAGGCCATAGAGGACAGTGGTCTGTTGATAGAATTATTTCATAAAGTCTGTGGCACCGGGATTTTCGACTGTGTGGAGTTCTATTTTAACGGAACAGAGACAGAAGAAAAGAGAATAGGATATGAATTGAAAAAATCCGGTCTTTCTTCTGTTTTCCTCGGTGGGTATCCTATGAAGAGAGATGGGATAGATATATCCGCTGAATCTGAATTAAGGCGGAAAGAAAGTGTGGAAATGTGCAAAGCACTTTATAGACACGCGCGCCGTATGAGAGTGGATAAAATGTTGATTTTAAGTGGTCCGGCGTGGAAAGAAAAAGATGAGGAGGGGATTATCAGGCAGACACAGAAATCGTTGCTGGAAATAGGAGAAATGATAATGCCTACAGGTCCGGAAGTGACACTGGAATATTTTAATGATATGGGAGAACCGTGGCTGGCTGTGGGAGATATTCCCATGGTCAGAAAAATTTTTTCATCAATGAATCTTTTGCCGGTGGGAATAACCTTTGACACTAGTCATACAGCACAGTTAAAGACAGATATTATAGAGGCTTTTGTAGCATTAAAGCCTTGGATTGGTCATGTGCATTTGGCAAATTCTGTTTCCAAAGATAGCGAAAATCCTTTGTTTGGAGATAAGCACCCGCTGTTTGAGATTGAAAATGGAGATTTTCCCTTAGAAAAGATAAAAGAAATATATGAAAAATTAGAAAGCAAAGGGCTTCTTGAAAAGGTAGATATCTGTTCTTTTGAAATTATAAGCCGAGGAAATGAAGAACAGTATTTTGAGAAAATGTGTAAAGAAGCTGCCTATGTTTGGAATATTTGAGAAAGTGAGGATAAAACTGTGAAAGCAATTGTAAAAGATATGAGACAAGTAGGATTTAAAATGGAAGATGTGGCTATTCCTGAAATCGACAGGGATGAGGTTTTAATTAAGGTGGAAGTATCTGCATTATGCAAATCTGATGTGGATGTATATGACTGGACCGAGTTGGTAGACCGAGTTAATTATGATCTTCCATTTATTATGGGACATGAGTTTGCAGGAACAATTGTAAAAGTAGGAGAAGGTGTAAGAGGTTTTCAGGAAGGTGACAGAGTAGCAGGGGAAACACATATCCCATGTGGGTATTGTGAAACCTGCAGAACAGGAAATCAGCATATCTGTGGAAATAATATGGGAGTCTTAGGAAGAAATGTAGATGGATGTTTTGCAGAGTATATTGCATTGCACCAGAAAGCCCTGATTAAACTTCCGGATAGTATTTCTTTCCGGGAAGGTGCTATTCTGGAACCGTTTGCAACTGCTATGCATGCAGTTTCCAAAGCGAAACCTTCAGGAAAAACATTGTTAATTGCCGGAGTCGGCACAATTGGACAGATGGCAGTGGAAATTGCAAAATTCTTAGGCTGTACAACATTATTTGCAGTAGATATCAATGATGAAAAATTAGAAGAAACAAGAAAAAGGGGAGCTGACATCCTGATTAACGGAACCAAAGAAGATTTAGTAGAAATCGTTAAGAGAGAAACAGACGGTTATGGTGTAGATGCAATTATTGATTTCACAGGAAATCAAAGAGTCATTAACCAGGAAGTAGAAGCTGCGAAAATTGCAGGTACTATTGTACATGTGGGTATGGTAGAAAAACCTTTGACATACCAGAATTTTATGTATGGTGTTGTATATAAAGAGTTAATTGTTACAGGAATTTTCGGAAGACGTATGTATGAAACATGGACAGAGGTTATGAACATTCTTAAAACAGGAAAGATTGATTTGAATTCTTTTGTAGCAAAAGAAATGAAACTGGATGATTTCCAGAAAGCGATGGATGAATTTGCATCTGTTTCTGGAAGAATTGTTTTTAATCACGAATAAAGATATTTAGCAAAACAGATCAATTGCCAAGGGTATTGAAAAAAATGGAAAAATAGGGATAAATA
>DVNN01000355.1 GCA_018714325.1 Candidatus Pelethocola excrementipullorum | reverse complement strand
TGGGTATATAGCTTCTCATAGGAGTTCAGCCAAGCCTCACTTGTGATATCAAAACCGGCCTGCTTCATCCCCTGATAGATACTCACACAATCCCGCTCATTCACATCGCCTGATCCGGTACCGCCCTTGATGGTTTTCACGGCTCCGGCTCCATACAGACCTATCTTGCTCCCCTTTTTCAGAGGCAGCATCTGATCATCATTCTTCAGAAGAACAAACCCTTCGGCGGCGGCCTTACGGGCAAGTTTCCGGTTGCTTATTTCTCGCTTTGTAACATCCATGGATGTGGTTCCTGTAAAGTTTCTCGTTTTTAACCGCATAGTTTCCTCCATTCGTAATTCAACAATAGGTATATTTTGATTATCCCTGATTTATCTCTTATTTACTAGATGCCTTATTAACCTTCTATAGGTTGATATTGATATTTCACTAATATCCTGCTAAAATAACACTTAATAATATTGTCACTATTGATATAGGGGATGAGATATGCTTTCATATAATTATGAGGAAATAGAAGAAAATAAATATATACCTGCCCGATTTGAATTGGTTCATTGCGGCACCTTTACCTTTCCGGCACATTGGCATGAATATGTGGAGATTCTATATCTTATGGATGGTCGTCTGACCACCATTATTCAAGCAGAATCCTACGAACTTTCACCCGGTAGTATTATAGTCATCAATCCCCGGGATCTTCATATGACCAAAACCAAGGGAGATACCACCTACATGCTGCTCCAGATCTCCGCCAAACAGATGAAACGGTTATTCCCGGATTTTGAATCCCTGCGCTTTGATACGGTTATTTCATCGGACGGGAAAAATAATAATGCCGAAGCCCTTATTACCAGGCTTCAGCATATGCTAAACTTGTACCTCCAACGGGAAGATGGATATCAACTGCTCTTCACCGCCCAACTGTATGAATTTTTATATCATCTATACCGCAGTTATTCAAGCTGGACCATACCAGAAGATAATCAGAAAAACAACCGGGATTTCCAAAGAATTACCCAGATTATGGACTGGGTGAGGAATAATTACAGCAAACCTCTGAAATTGGACGATGCGGCCGAATCCCTTGGACTCAGCAGAGAATATTTTTGCCGGCTATTTAAAAAATATACCGGCCTGACTTTCCTGGAACATGTGAATTTGGTCCGGACCATTCGTCTATATGATGATCTTCTAAGAACCGACCAAAGCATCACCCTGTTACTGGATAAGAATGGGATCACGAATTACAAAGTGTTTATGCGTACCTTTAAAAAGTTATATGGGGATACTCCACAGGCAATCCGCAGAAAGTCAAATTGACAGAACAGAGTCCAAAAGCCTGCGTGTATAAACTTCTTTTGGATTTTCTATGACTTCATCCACCGCTCCCTCTTCCACGATCTTCCCTTCATACATCACGATCACCCTTTGACACATCTCCTGTACAAGAGCCAGGTCGTGGCAGATAAAGAGTATGGAAAGATGATATTCCGACTGCAGCTCCTTTAGCAGTTTAATAATCTGTTGCTGCACCGATACATCCAAAGCACTGGTGGCCTCATCACAGATCAAAATCTCTGGTTTCAGGGCAATTGCCCTTGCTATGGCCGCCCTCTGGCACTGGCCGCCGCTGACCTGGTGGGGGTAGCGGTCTGCAATCTCATCATTCAGCCCCACGCGCTCCATCAGCTTTTTCATCTGAGCCCGGGCTTCTATTTTGCTAAATCCATAGTTACAGAGCACTTCCACAACACTGCTGCCCAGTTTTCTTCTGGGATCAAAAGAATCTAAGGGATTTTGGAAAATCATCTGCATATTACGATAGATGGACTTTCGCTTTCTGCCAGGCGTGTTGGTGATATCCTGGTTCCTATAGAGAATCCGCCCCTCTGTGGTGGTCTCCAGCTGTGCAATCATGCGGGCCGCCGTGCTCTTTCCGCTGCCACTTTCCCCCACAATCCCCAGACACTGGCCTGGATACAATCTGAAATTCACACCATCCACTGCCTTAAACGACTGCCTTCGGTTCGTAAATACCTTGGTCAATCCTATTACCTCTAAAACCGGCTTCATCAGGTCTCCTTCTTTTGCTTCTGATTTTAGGCGTTGCCTCAATCAACTTTCGTGTATAACGATTCCTGGGATGATAAATCACCTCATCCTTGGATCCACTCTCTATGATTTTTCCATCCCTCATCACGATTATCCGATCGGCCATATGAGCTGCCACTCCGATATTATGTGTTACAATGAGAATTCCAGTACCGAAAATATCCCTCATCTCCATCAGCTCTTTCACCACCTGGGCCTGTACCGTAACATCCAGGGCACTGGTGGGTTCGTCAGCCAGAATCAGGGATGGCCGCAGAATCATGGCCAAGGCAATGGCCACACGTTGATTCATGCCGCCGGACAATTCAAAGGGATAGCTGTTCAAAATCCGCTCTCCATCCCTTAAGTTCATTTTCTCAAAGAGTTCCAGAATTTCATCCCTTGCCTCTTTTTTATTCAGGGTCTTATGTTCCCTCATGGTTTCCAGGAATTGTGTTCCTATCTTTCGGACTGGGCAAAGAGAGGCTCCCGGATTCTGGAATATCATCCCCATCCCGCTTCCCCGAACCTGTCTCAACCTTTCTTTAGATAAGGTCTTGAGTTCTTCGCCCCGAAACAGAATCCGGCCGCTTTCCACCCGTCCTTCCGTTCCCAGTATCCCAAGGGCGGACTTGATCAAGGTGGTTTTTCCGCTTCCGCTCTCTCCCACGATGCCCAATATCTCACCGGGCCTCATCATAAGATCCACATCCTGGACCACCCGGGTTCCCGAATAGCAGATATTCACTTTTTGGTATTCCAGCAACGCCTGTTTCATAACTTTTCCTCCAGACCTTAAGGATCAGCGACTTGTTGTCCTTAAGGCGTATCATAACTGCCTGTTTTCATTATTGAATGATATCCAGATCTGCAGTGATTTCATAATAATCGGATGGATGTGCCTCAAAACCACCGATACCTTTCTTCATAACAAAGGACATCTTCAGATGAGAGGCATAGATAAATGCATGGTCATCCAGAATCTGCTGTTCGATCTGTATGGCCAGTTGACTCCGTTTTTCCATGTCATATTCGTTTCTCAGCTGCTCTGTAAGTTCTTCCACCTTATCACTGTGATAATTACCACTATTGTAGGAGGAAGAGTCCAAGAGATGAGTCGTAAAGTAATACTGGGGATCTCCGGTTGGCGCCGTCACGATCGCTTTCGCATAGATATCAAACTCTCCCTTTTTCAAATATTCATTGTAATTATCCGTTGCATTCACAATCACCTTGATCCCGATTGCTTTCAATGTAGCTTGTACGGATTCTGCCAGAAGCGGCAGTTCTTGTCTGGACGTATAGGTCAGCCAGCGGATTTCCAGAGGTTTTCCGTCCTTATCCACATAACCATCCCCATCCGTGTCCTTCCATCCTGCCTGAGAAAGAAGTTCCCTGGCTCCTTGGGGATCATAGGCCGGGGCAGAAACCGCATCTTTACCAAAAGTAAAATTAGCTGGGAAGGGGCCTGTGGCTGCAGTCCCATTGCCATCCAGCAATACCGTGGTGAATCCTTCTTTATCAATTCCCATAGCGATTGCCTCACGGACCTTCTCATCCTGAAGAACCGGGGTTTTGAAGTTGATGGCCGCCTGATACACCCGGGAGGTGTCACAACTGCTGATGCTGAAACTCTCATTGTTCTGGAAAAGTTTCAGACTGACATAGGGAAGGCCCTGAGCCGCGTCTATCTCACCATTTTGCATGGCCATGGTCAGAGTATCCCCGTCCGTTATGCTCTTTACATTCACCCGATCCACCTTGGGCGTCCCTCCCCAGTAATTCTTATTCGCCACCAGATTAATCTCAGTATCCGTAACATTTTCCGCGATATAAGGGCCTGTACCAGATACATTTTTATCTTCGGATACTCCGGCCTCCATATCGATGATGGCCCCATAAGGATCACAGAGATAATGAATCAGGGCGGGGACCTTTTCTTTGGACTTAATGATCACCGACTGGCCTTCGGCAGTGATACTTTCAATCTTCAAATCTTCCGGCGCCCGGTCATGCCTGGTAATCAGATCCTCCAGACAGGCTTTTACAGCCTCTCCCGTCATCTTATTGCCGCTGGTAAAATTCACATCATCCCTCAGATGAATCTTAAGGGTATACTCATCGACCTGCTCATAGTCCGTGGCAAGCCATGGTTCCAGTTCCATCTTTTCGTTGAACTTAAACAGGGTCTCACCCACCCCGTAACGGAGGGTGGACCAGCCGCTGTAGGTATCATGGGGATCCAGTCCCACATTCTCCATGGCAACTCCATAAGCGGTTGTCCCATAGTTAAAGACCTTTTCTCCGGTATTGGAAGAGGCGCTTCCTCCATCTTTCCCGCTGCCGCAGCCATATAACATCGATATGCTCAAAACCGTACTTAGTACGGCTGCCAATATTCTGCTTCTCCCTCTCAATGGTCTCCCTCCCTTTCTCTCAGCCAGCATCCATATAAACTCTGCTTTATGCTTTTACATCTTGTCGCTTAGGGTCCAGCAGATCTCGGATCGTATCCCCCAGCAAGTTAAAACATGCTACTGTAATAAAGATTGCTGTACCAGGGGCCAATATCACCCATGGCGAGGTCTGAAGCATGCTCCTGCCGTCACTCATCATGGAGCCCCATTCCGCTGCCGGGGGCATCGCACCCAGCCCCAGAAAGGATAGTCCAGCCAGTTCCATCATCATCGTCCCAATATCCAATGTGGCGGTGACAAGGATTGTGCCGCTGATATTGGGCAAGATATGCCCTGTTATCAACTTCCACGTGCCACACCCTCCAAGGCGTGCCGCCTCCATGAACGTCCTGTTCTTGATACTTAAAACCTCTCCCCTTGCCAGCCTTGCATATTTGGGCCAGGAGATGAAGGCCAGTGCACTCACCGCACTGATGATGCCTCCTCCCAGCACACTGGCTGCGGCTATGGCAAACACCATCCCGGGAAATGCCAGGCAGACATCTGAAATCCTCATCACGATGGAGTCCATTTTCCCTCCATAATACCCGCAGAGAATCCCTATTACCATGCCGATGATAACACTGACGCCCACCAGGGCAAGGGTGGAAAATATGGTGGTCCTGCCTCCCACGATGACCCTCGAAAGCATATCCCTTCCATATCGGTCGGTTCCCAGAAGATGGGTTCCCCCAGGTGCTCTCAATGCTTCCTGCAGGTTCTGCTCATATGGATCAAAAGGGACCAGCGCCGGTGCAAATGCGGCTACTCCTGCTAAAACCAGTACAAGTCCTAAAAATATGATAAATCGTAACCTGATATTTGTCTTTCTCATATACCTTCCCCCTGTTCCAACCGGATACGGGGATCCAGAAAGCAGTATACGATATCAGTGATCAAATTGACCAATACATAGATGACCGCCATCCAGATGACATATGTCTGAATGATGGGATAATCCCTCATGGTGATGGCATCCACAGCCATCTTCCCAACGCCGTCCCACATGAAAATAGATTCCACGATTGCGGTACCTCCAAGAAGTGAGCCAATGGACAGCGCAAGCAGGGTTACTATGGTAAATAACGAAGACCTCAAAACATTTTTATATAAGATAACTCGTTCCCGTACCCCTCTTGAGCGTGCTCCCGTAACATAGTCCTTACTCAGCTCTTCGAGTACTGTAGCTCTGACCTGTCTGATATACTTGGCGCTCATGGCAATCGACAGCGTCAAAGTGGGGAGTACGATGCTGTTCCAACCTCCCCCGCTGATAACCGGAAACACTCCCAGTTTTAAAGCCAAAAAATAGATTAACAACAACGAGACGAAAAAGTTGGGCAGGGAATTCCCGATAAAGCTCCCAAATCGTATCAGGTAATCCAAGGGCCTATTCTGCTTTACCGCAGCGAGGATCCCCAGAGGGATGGAAACTACGATGGTCAGTAGAATCGATGTGAGGGTGAGCGCGATGGTGGCCGGTAATTTAGTGATAAATGTTTCAAACACAGGCTTTCCTGAGATATATGAGACTCCCATATCCCCAGTCACCACCCCTTTCAGCCAAAGACCGTACTGTACCAAAAAGGGTTTGTCCAGATTCAATTCCTCCCTTATCTGTGCCTTGACTTCCTCGGAGACTACGGTTCCCTGCTTCTCGTACCTCACATCTACGGCGTCCATGGATGCCAGATGCATCAATCCAAATGACAGTAGTGTAATACCGATTAGTATGGGAATCAGCTGAAGAAGTCTTTTCCCTACATATCTTCTCATCTAGGATTCCTTCCGTGCACAGACCGAAAACATAGGTGTTGGATTATAGAAATCATCCTTTTCCTGATAAACCCTTCTACTGATACCCAGGTCTATCTCAAAGGATTCCATCCCCATCTTTCCCAACAAATCCAGATCCCAGGCGGGCCGTGCGTAAGAGCTGATTGGCAGCTGACGCTTAATCTCCTCGCATTCCTGCATCAAATCATGGTCAATCTGATTATGAGCATGGTTTGCCGGCAAGGTGGAGGTGTCACTGAAATCACTGGCGCCGTAATTGGCATCGAAGTTCAGCAATACGCCCCCCTGTTTCAGAACCCTGCACCACTCTTCATACGCACTTCCGGCATTCGGCAGTGTCCATGTCAAATTTCGTGAAATTACCACATCGAAGACTTCATCTTCGAATTCCGGATTCTCGGCATCCATCACCCGGAACTCGCAGTTTATCCCTTCTTCCTTTGCCAACTCACGAGAATGAGTGATCATATCCGGGGTCAGATCCACTCCGGTCACCTCATGTCCCTTCTTCGCCAGAAGAATTGTAAAAAATCCAGTACCACATCCCACATCCAGAATCCTTAACTTCTTCTGTGAGGGCAGATACTTTTCAATCTGCTCCAGCCATCTCCCCGCCAAAGGACTGTGGAGTTCCGCCCGCCTCTGCTCCAGGAAGCTGTCACTGCGCTTGGTCCAGTAATTGGTAATTCTCTCTTTCCTGTCATCCGCCTGCCGGATAATTCTTCCATAGGCAATCATCGGACCGGATTTCTCCACCTGAAGGCTGCCAGTTTGATAAAGCACTACGCCGTCGCATTCCGCGCGGCAGGCTTCCAGAACCTGTCCTTCATAATTCTTCACCCGTCCCAGGACTTCTCCACAGGTAATCAGATCCCCCACCTTTTTCTCAGGATACCAACATCCGGTAAACGTGGCTGACTGATAGCGGATATCGATCACGTCCAGAGGATAGTACTTTCTGCAGTCTTGCTGTCCTTCATAGAGTCCCAGGTAATAAAGGATGTTTCTCACATCTCTTTTGGTGGACTGTACCTCTTCCATGGTCCATCCGCCCATACCTCCCCGCTCCAGCAAAATACTTGGGATACCACAGGAGGCCGCATAGTTATAAGCCCCTCCCGAGGCTACCGTAGAGCGAACCATATAGGGCACATCAACCTGAGCCGCCATCTTTCTCGAGATTTCCACCACCTCAGGTAATGCCTCTCCGGCATAATAGACATAGGGTGTCAATTCCTCATAATCATCTCCACTATGTAAATCAATATAGTAATCCGCCACCTTGTGCAGCTCTTCCGTCACCACATAAGCCAGCTGCTGGGTAGGTGTACCATCTTTACTCCCAGGAAACTCCCGGTTCAGATTCTTTCCATCCTCTGTATTGATACTGCCCGCACGCTGTTCAAAAGCGTCCTTGCACAGAACCTTGGCAATTACGATGGTCCCATTCACCTTTGTTGGATCCAGTTCCTCTGCCAGTTCTATGGCTGACTGGATTCCAACATATTCACCTGCATGGACACCGGCCGTGATCAACATGGTTTTTCCAGGCACTTTTCCATGTATGATTGTCACTGGTATAGAAAACATCCCTTCTCCCAGCTCCAATAAACCGCTGACTGTACTCCCTGGTTCAGCCTGTAGGCTTCCCAGTCTGAATCCCCTATGTCCGCTGTCCGTCAAAATCTCGTCTCTCATCTGCGCTACCTGCATCTATCTATACCCGCCTTCTTTGATTCCTGTCACCATAAACATGGGTGTGGATTGATAATTCAGTCGTTCTTCCGGGCTCCATACCCGCTGCCAGATCTGTTGATCCGCTGCAATATGGCAAAAGCCTGAATTCTCCAGAACACTGATATCCCACTCCGGCCGTCTTGCCGCCGATAGGGGCACCTGCCTTGCGATCTCTTCCATCTTGTCAATATCCGTACAGAGATAATGATCATCCAGAGCGTTGCTTTTTACATTCTCCCTGTCTTCCTCGTAAGCTTCCCGCTTTTCCTGATCATATAGATAACCATACCAGTTGGCATCAAAATTAATCATCTTCCCGCCAGTCTTCAAAACCCGGAACCACTCCTCATATGCCCGTTCCGGTTTCTCCAGATTCCAGGTCAGATTCCTGGAAATCACCACATCAAAACTTTCATTGGGAAATTCCAGACTCTGGGCATCCATGCGTAGAAATGTAATTCTATCCCCCAGTTCCCCTGCATTTTCCAATGCTTTTTTCAGCATGTTCTCCGTATAATCCACGGCGGTCACACGATACCCCTCCTGTGCTAATATCACAGGGAAAAAACCAGGTCCGGTACCTATGTCCAAAATATTTAATTCTTCTTTCTCACCCGGTGGAAATTGTTCCAAAAGCACTTGAAGCCAGGCTGCTTTTTGCATCCCCTCCAGTTCTTTTTGGTTCACCTCTGAATAACCCTCGGTACGAGTTGTCCAATACGACTCTATATCCTTTAATAATTCTGCCATCCCTCTGTCATCTCCTTAAATTCCATAATTAATCCATATCTTATCATCCCGGTTACCCAACCCAGGATACAGTTTTTCTATTCTCTACTTTATCAGAACCCGAAATACGCCACAAGCCCCTAGGGGGGATTGCAGCGCTTAGATTTTTTTAAAATTATCCCCGGGGGTGGCTTGTGGGACATTCTATCTTCATGTATGATACTTTCATGCAGAGGTAATATCACTTTGTATAGTACTGTTATCAGAGATGCTTATATAAAACTCAATCATCCGTTAAAATGCCATATCTTAAAAAGATATGGCATTTTAGCTATGTGTATTAAGTTATATCTTCATGCTCAGTCCAATACGCTTTTTCTGAAGATCCAGAGAGATCACTTTAACCTCTACGATATCTCCAACACTGACCGCTTCCA
>DVNN01000354.1 GCA_018714325.1 Candidatus Pelethocola excrementipullorum | reverse complement strand
CCGCTTTCTCCACCAGTTCCCTATCCACAAGAACGCCCCGGTCATTGATTTCCTGGTCAAGATCATATAGTTCCATCTCTCTTTCTGGAACCGGATAATTCCTCATCTTATGACGTACAGCTGTCTCAACTTCCACATCCCTTTTGCAATACTGCTTGAACAACTCCCACTTCTCCGGTGCATGAGCCGGAAGGTTCCGTGTCCTTCCCTCATTTACCTTAGTTGGTTTACACGGCATACAAAAATACCGGATTAAGTCCCGGCCCTCTTTCATCTTCCGTTTCTCCAATCCCAGCACCGCCCCCACATCCTCCAATGACCTGGGCAGTGCAAGCATAGCTGCCTGTACCGCACTGCAATGCCAGGACGTTGGTGACAGCGGTCTTCCTAAATATTTACTCAAACAGGTTCGCTCAAAGTTAGCATTAAAAGCAGTCTTAATAACATTTTCATCACAGAGGGCAGCCAGTACCTTCATCGGAAGCTTTTCGCCCTGTACCAAATCCACAACCTCCGGTTCCTCCCCATCAAAGGAATAGGCAAAAAGGAGCACTTCAAAAGCAGGGCTGTCCGCATACGCATAAACCCCGCTTTTAATCAAATCCACATCACTATATGTTTCTATATCAATTCCTAAAATACGTTTCATAATAAGGCACCTTCCTCCTGAATTGAAGGGCAGAAGTTTCCCACCGCCCCTCCTCTCTGTTACCCAAGGAAATCCTCATCTGCCTCTACTGCGTCAAAATCATCCTCCGCATTGGTTCTGCCGCCCAACGATTCTCCATCACGGAGCTTCTGTATATTTCCAAGCCCTGCCGCAATCCCTTTATTGCCATTGCTTGAAAAACCATAGAAATTCACACTGATTCTGCCATAACAGCCAGAATACACCTCCGCCTGGTCCAGAACCGGCTGCACGTTCTTATCCACCACCTGAGGAGCCTGCCTGCTGTTAGCATTAAAGAAATAACTGTCCGTATAAGCTTCATCCTCCGCACGGTCAATGTCCCCGTCCCGTAAAGGCAGTTTCAGATTTGCCGGAACCTTACCGCCCCATTTAGAGACTGACTCCTTTTTTGCCTGTTCAATGGCTTTCTTAATTTTTGCAATAGTCTCTGTATCTGATTTCGGAATAATTGCCGAAACAGAATACTTCGGTTCCCCGTCATTCACCGCATTTGGTTCCCAGCAGTGAAGATAAGAAAATCTACATGGTACGATTACCTTTGTTAAATTCATTGTTTCATTGCTCATAGTCTTGCTTCCTCCTTAAAATCCGCTTCTGCGGTTGCTGTCATAATAGCCTCTCTTCTATCCGATTCTGCTGCCAGGGTAATCCTGCCTTTCGGTTTATACACCAATTTCCCAAGTATCTCTGCAAACTTCTTCTTCCCCAGCAGCTTCTCCATTTCCGTAATCCCAATCAGAGATTTTTTATAAATATCCGAATATCCGGCTGCCTTTGCCGCCTCCGCCACTTGCTCCTCATCCGTATATTTCCGGTTGCTCCTGCCTTCCACTAACTTAAAGCCGTTCCACTGCTTCCCATGGGTGATTGCCTCATCTGTGGCAAACGCATAAACGTCCGCCGCCCATTTTGCCAGGTCATCTGCAACCAAAAGCACCTCTGCAATTTCTTCCTCTGTAAGCAGTGCCGGTAGCTGAAATTCCATTTGTGCCAGTTTCAGAAAACTCTCTGCTCTTGCCCGACATTGATTCCTGGCTTTACAGAAACGGCACCAATCACCAGGGATAAAGTCTCCTTCTCCTCTAGCCGCCAGTTTTGCTTTCGGAACCAGTTCTTCCTGCACCCAGGTTCTTAATTCCTGGATTGAAATCTCCCAAATGCTCACCGACTCCAGCCTGGGCTGAAAGATAACCATCCGCACCTGTTCAATATCATAAATGCCATCATACAGTTCCATAGCACCCAAGGCATACAACATCATCTGCGGATTACACTGTGCATCAACAGATACACCTTTTCCATACTTAAAATCCACCACGGTCAGCATTCCATCCGCTACAATAAGGCAGTCTCCAGTTCCAAATCCACCTTCCACAAAGCGGGAATAATCCAAATGCTGCTCAATCAGCACCACCGGATCGGCACAGGAATTCTTTGCCTCTTCCACCTGTTCCATGATATAGGACACATAATCGTCCGTACATTCTTCCATTTCATCACAGTCATAATCCGAAACCGGACGCCTGGAACGCCTCTTCAATGCCCGTTTTAGCTTGTGCTCCGCCAGAGCATGGGCGGCTGTTCCTTCTGCGGCATAAATGCTTCCTGTATCGGAAAACTGTGTCTCAAGCCTGGCAGACGGAGTGCAGTTCAGCCACCGTTTGGAAGAAGAGGCGGACAACAATGCATGCCTTCCCATCACAGTGCCTTTGCTTTCTGCAGCAGCTCCGGATAATCCGAATTCTCCGCTGCCGACAGCTTTGCCACACCATACTGATTCAGTAATGCCTTTACCTCTCTGGATTTCCCCTCCTGGGTTTTCTCCGCAAGCACTGCGCGGATATCCTCAATCTTAATTAGGGAAGAGTTATCTTTGGCCGGACCAGAATTATCCCCAGCCCGTTTTCTATTTTTTGATTTGGTCTGTTCCAACGACTTCTCTACTGTCTGCTTCTCTTTGCTGCCAGCCGCTTCTTTGGCAATCGCCATGATTGCCTCTGCAACAATCGAATATCCTTCAGCCATTTTCACTAAGTTATTTTGCATCTCAACATCCCTCCATTTCTTCCAGCTTTTCAATCAATTCTTCGGAGAACATCGTGCACAACAGCAGCTCCTCACCAATATCTCCGGCATTAAAATACTTCGCCTTATTGCCATACTCCCGGCATGCCTGTTCCAGCCGTTTCTGTTGTTCCTCTTCTTGCTCATTGCCAAATACCCATATCTCATCGACCTTTCTTGCCAGTCTGGAAGTCAGCAGATGTTCAACAGCTCCCCCCAGTTCATCTGTAAAAATATGATGAAAATTCAAATACGGGCTGACAGGCAATACTCCCTTATGGGCTGCAAACCTGCAGTATTCAGCCGCCCTGGCACAGTCATTTTCCTCATTTCCGGTAAGTTTGGTAACAATCATTGCAAGCTTCATCATTCTGTACCTCCTTTCGATAATTCTTTAAACCAGACATGCTTTCCATGCTCTATGGCAAATCTGATTTCCTGCTCCATTCCCTCTGTCGCAGCTCCAAATACCCATACCTCATCACAATCGAACAGCAGCTCCAGCCCCATGGCAATTCCGGATGCCCGCTCCCGCTCATCGTTCTCATTCAGAAACTGCGGAAATAAAAGATGCGGTGCAACAGGAATACATCCCTCTTCATAAGCCACACGGCTGTATGCACGGGCTTTTTTGGTGTTGCCTTCTACATCGCCCCGGAAAGGACTGCTGATAAAAACCTTTTTCATCTGCGCAACCCCTCCTTCTTGTCTCCGGCGGATACTTTTCCTATTTCAGAAGCAAAGTTCCGGAGTGCATTCTGCTTTTCCTTACGGAACAGAATCACTTTGGAATCTCCTTCTTCTTTCAGGGTAATCCGAATAATTTCCATTACAAAAACCTCCTTTCTCTCCAGAACATTTTTATGTCCTTACTTTATAGCCACGGGAAAGATGGTTTTTAAACTAACTCATCAAACTTTTTAATTTTTCCGGGATTTTTTTCAAACGCTTCGACACAGCCATTGCTGAAATCCCTATCTCCCTGCCGATTTCTTCCATCGTCCTGTTTTCAAAATAATACAGCCGGACAATCAGAGCATCTCTGTATTCCAACCGACCAATGGCCTGATGCAGCCGTTCCCGCTCATCTGCCTCCTCGATAGACTGCTCAATATCCACCTTCTCATCGACAAACTGCTGGGGATTATGCCCTTGCTGTGGCTCCTGCATGGATTCCAAAGAATTATGCCGTCTTGTTTCAGTACGGTTTCTCCGGGATTGTAATACCTCCATCTCTATCACAATTTCTCCAATGCTATCATCGACTTCCAGTTCCAACTTCTCACCAGTTACAAATTCATAATTAATCTTCATTGCTGCTCCCTTCTTTACCAGGAGTAAAGCGGCAGCAGAAATGAAAATTAGGCAAAAAAATAGCCGGAGTAAGCTGAAAATTCGCTTTACTCCGGCCATTTGGTATCTCGCTTATGCGGATCCTTTGCTCAGTAGATTCTGATTAAGATATTGATTTTTCTTTGATTCTTTCTTGCTTTATCCTGCTGATTCTGCAGCAGACCTGTATAATATTACTGCAATGAGGACATTTCAGTTCTATCCATACCTCACCTTTTACGGCACAATTAATATCAAATGCTCTTTTCCTGCAGATAGGGCAATTTATCTTTTCTTTCATTCCGGCACAATTCCTTTCCTGTCAGTCAGCCAGTTGACACAAAGCCTAAAAAAATAATTGTGATATCAATGTCAGCTACACAGTTGACATATTGTTTATAATATTAGCACTCTGCCATTCACAGAGTGCCTGGAATCTGCATCAATATTCTGAACGTTTTTTCATTCTGCGTTCTTTCATTACCTAATACATCTTTATTAAAGCCCAACTGCGATAAACGGATTTTAACAGAAATCGGCGATACCTGAAAAATATCAGATAGTTTCTCTGTCAATTCCACTTCATTCAGCCGGCCATTGCCAGTCAAATCAGATACCATACTAATTAATGGAGTTTTCGGCATTAGAACAGCAGCACTAAAATACTTTGCATGATGCTCCAGCCAATCAAAATCCGTAATTAACTTTTTTCTTCCAGTTATATCTGCCCCGCCATCAATATCCGTATTTTTACAACCTGTGATTTCTGGCAATAATGCTTTCCTGTGGTAATTTCCCCTGTTTTTAAAGGTATAATAGTCTGAATGAAATAACCAGTGACCACACTCATGTCCTATCGTGGAACGTAATCTGTATTCTTTCCTGTCATCCAAAACGGTATTATCAATGAGCATCGTACCTCTGCTCACATACAGGTAATCTGCACATTTTTCTTTGGGTAAATAGACCGGAACCCTTTCCGTCTCCTGAAATACCATTCGCCCTAATATCAGCCCACAATGGGATAAATATGCATAATCCAGTGCCAGATCAAGATAGAATTCTGCAAACGCCTCAATATCCACTGGCTGCGGTATTTTTAATAAAGAAGGGTTATAATCACGCAGAAATTCTTCTGCATGGGCATCAATCTCACTATTTCTCATGACTGGAATGCCATTCCTCTGCTTTCTTAATTTTGGCTGATACATATCTTCTCACCCCTTTCGTGCTTTCAAATCGTCTAAAAACCCCTGCCATTCCTTCTCTCCTGCATCAATTTCCATTGACAGGCGTAGTGCTTCAATCACATATGAATTACTAAGCATGTAGTCGGCACAGTCTTGCGGTGTTACAATATCATTCGATGACCTTGATTCTGCCGCCATATCGTACAAGGTATGGGTCTCATTCTCATCCAATATCAGAAAATGAGCCAGAAGTTTCAATCGTTCAGAAGTGAAGGTGCTACTTCTCCCCTTTTCCACCTCGCTATAATATTGTGGTGATACTTTAATCGCTTTTGCTGTTTCTCGCAGAGATTTTCCTTTGTTCTTCCTTAATGATTCTACATATTTTCCGAATCGTAATCGGTTGTTTGTGTTCATGATTCATCTCCTAATAAAATGTTTATAAGGTAATCATTGCCAGAATCCGAACATTTATTCGTCAACTTAATAATTGACATAAAATTCAAGTAATTAAATTAGCATTAATTATAAAAATTGACGCATTAAAATAGAAAAACACCTGGAGAAAAAACCTACAGGTGTTTGTAATATTTACTATTGTTATATTTAGATAAGTTAATTTAAAGA
>DVNN01000353.1 GCA_018714325.1 Candidatus Pelethocola excrementipullorum | reverse complement strand
CAGTTCGGAGCTATTTATGGACATCTTAATATATCCTATATACTCAGACAGATCACTGGGATTGCGCAGGTGGCGCAGCAGGTAGATATAATCCCGGGAGGAAGCACTGTGGGAAAAATCCCAATAAGGTTTTGTTTTCATTGCGGATAGAACATTCAGATCTTCGGGGGTCAGTTTTACGTTATTATTAGTTATGATATAATTCCCTGTTTCCGTGTGGAGTCCAATGTCATGGATGCCTGCCCGGTATCCGTAGGGCGTTGTGTTCAGCATATTTCCAGCGTTTTGCTTGATGATCATATAATTGGGTACGGACTCGGAAGTGGTCAGATAGGTTCGCAGTGACTGTTCCATCAAAGGATATAACGTCATCTCCAGAGCACTGCCGAAGATGACCTCCAGATTACTTCCCATCTCCCTGATGTTAGAGGTATAGATGGTTTTCAAGTCCTTTTCCGTACTTTTAATAAAGATATTACTGGACACAATATTGATGAACAGGATAGGGAGGGTTACCAGACAAATAAACAAAATGGTAATCTGTTCTCTCATGGTAATCTGCTTCTTGGGGAAACTTAACATTTTCATGGCTTCCTCCTTTAATGGATAAATGAAATAAGGATAGGCTTATTGTATCATCTGGTTCGGCAAGGTGCAATAAAAGAGCCGGGGTGGTTGTTTTTGAGGGATGAAAAGCAAAAACTCGAGACATTTCTATTGATATTGGGGAACGAAAACCCAAATCTCAGGGAAAATGTAAAATAACCAGGATAGTTACAACAAGTATTGGGGTTTCTTAGATTTCAGCAATCGGTATAATAAGGTTATGGAGTTAGTATTTCAGAAAAAACAAAAGGGAGGCAGTAAGATGAAGAAAAGAATGTCAGTATTGGCGGTTATGATGGTTGTGGCCATCAGTCTGGGGGCCTGTGGCAACAAAGCGGATACGGGATCAGGTTCCGGTTCCGGCAGCGCCAAGGCAAAAGATGGAGTCGAATTGACCATTTCCCATTACTATCTGGAGGAAGAGCGGGAGAGTAATGCGGTGGGGGACAGTTACCTTAAGATGGTGGAGCAATGGCAGGAAGAAAACCCCGAGATCAAAGTGACTCAGCAGACCATGTCTCAAGCCGATTACGCCACGAAGATACAGGCTCAGGCGGCGGTAAATGAGATGCCTGATATCTTTATGGTAAAGGGTTCCTGGGTGGATAATTTCGCGGAAAATGGTGTCATGGCACCGATTAATGAATATATGGATAAGTATGAACATAAAGACCAATTTAAAAATGGTGTGTTTGACGTGGCTACTCGGGACGGCCAGATCTACGGAATGCCCAATCAGCTTTCCCTGACTTCGGTTGTCTATTACAACGAGGAACTGTGGAAATCCATCGGATACGACAAATTCCCTGATAATTGGGAGGATATCTTCGCCGCGGCAGAAAAGTTCGAGGAACAGGGTATCTCTACAATTGCCCTTGGAAACAAGGATAAGTGGCCGGCGGAGTCCTGCCTGCTTTCCACTCTTGGAGACCGTTATACGGGGGCTGAGTGGACAAACAGCATTATAAATAAAGATGGAAACGCTAAGTTTACGGATGAAGCATTTGTGAAGGCGTTGGAACATCTGCAGAAAATGTCCACGGGCAAGGTATTTAATCCCGACTTCAACACGATCACGGAAACCCAGTCGGCAGAATACTATTCCCAGGGCAAGGCAGCAGCCTTTATATCTGGTCACTGGTCCGTATCCGCGATTAGTTCCTTTGCGGAGGAGCCTGTGTTAAAGAATACCAGAATCGCGATTCTGCCTGGGATTGATGGTTCCAAGTCGGACAGTATCTCCGGCGGATGCGGATGGTACTTTGCGGTGAATAAAAATCTGACTGGTGAGAAGCTGGATGCAGCCATGGATTTTCTGTTCAAGACCACGGGATATGAGATGGCCAAGTATGCTACAGAAACCTATGGGATGATCACGGCAGGGCAAATCGACGACGTGGATACTACATCATTTCCACAGCTGACCCAGGACTTTATAGACATCATCGGAAAGGTGGAATTAACCCCTGTATACGATCTTCAGATGGATGGTGCGGTGATAGAAGTTATGAATACCGGAATCCAGGACTTGCTGAACAATACGAAAACACCTCAGGAACTAGCCGCTGAGATTCAGGCGGAGCAGGATAAACTTCAGTAAATGAAAGGAAAAGGGATGCCGAACGATACATCACACTAGCATCCCTTTTCAAATCACAGGAGATTCGTAAGAACAGGAGGAAAGATGAAGACTTGTTTAAAAATAAAAAAACGAACCATGTTCTTGTATCTCCTTCCCGGAATGCTCTGGTATAGCTTCATTGTCTTTGTTCCGATTGCTCTCGCCATTTATTATGGCTTTTTTAACTGGAACGGCGGTGCGAAGATGGACTTTATAGGAGTTTCCAACTTTCTGGAAGTGATACAGGATAAAGTATTTCAAAAGTCGCTGTACAACAATATATACCTGACCGTGGTATGTCTTTTGGGACAGATCGGAATCGCATTCTTGCTGGCGTTTCTATTGAATGGACGCCATATCAGATTCAAAGGCTTCCACAGGGTGATGGGATATTTCCCGGCGGTATTATCGGCGGTGATTGTGGGATTTATCTGGAATTTAATCTACGACTATAATTATGGACTGATTAATTCATTGCTCTCTCTCATAGGGATGGGAGACAAGGCCCAGGCATGGCTGAATAACGACAAGCTGGTCCTGCCTTTGGTGGCAATTCCGCTGGTCTGGCAGTTTATCGGATATTACATGATTATTCTGATGTCTGCGCTGGCCTCCGTGGATCCACAGATCTTCGAGATGGCGGAAATCGATGGGGCTGCCGGCTGGAAAAAGGCGGTGTACATCACCCTGCCCTTGATCAAGAACACACTGATTGTATGTGTGACCCTGTGTATTGCCGGAAATATGAAAATATTTGATTTGATCTATGCCCTGACGGGAGGAGGGCCGGGGTATTCCAGCAGCGTGATGGCGATGTACGCATATAAGACCTCATTCTTATCCTATAAGATGGGTTACGGAAGTGCGATGTCCATCGTGATCCTGATCGCCAGCCTGGTACTGGTGGCCGGAAGCCGGTCCATACTGCTTAGATTTACGGGAGGAAAAGAACATGAAGAATAATAGCAGTAGAAAACTGATACATATCATAAGCAATGTGTTTGTAATGTTGTTCTCACTATCCTGTATTTTCCCTGCAATCTGGTTGTTTTATTCATCTTTGAAATCCAAATCAGAATTCTATCACAGTCCGCTGGCATTGCCGGCCCAGCCCGATTTTCAGCATTACTGGTCCATACTGACGAAAAGTAATTTTCTGACCTGGCTGGTAAATAGTATCCGAAACAGTTTTCTGTCCCTGTTTTTCATTCTCTTGTTTGGATTCATCATAGGGTACTTCCTCTCCAGATACAGGTTCAAAGGCAGAAACCTGATGTATGGGCTGTTTCTTGTGGGAATGCTGGTTCCGGTCCATGCGCTGATGGTACCCATGTACGTGTTATTTACGAAAATGGGTCTGACGGATAACTGGTACACCCTTGTTCTGCCCTATACCGCATTGGGTCTGCCCATCTCGGTCTTTCTTGTGGAAAGTTATGTGAAATCCATTCCCATAGAAGTCGAAGAGGCGGCGGCTATCGATGGAAGTTCCAGGCACAGGACCTTGTTTTCCATCATCCTTCCGATGTGTGCGCCCATACTTGTTACGGTGGGAATCATACAATTCTTCTACGTATGGAATGAATTCACGTTCTCTCTGATTTTGATTGATTCGGAACAGTGGATGACGGTACCGGTGGGCATCACCTTGTTCAAAGGGCAGTTCAGCACCGATTTCCCCAAGATGATGACGGCCATGTTATTAGCGATTTTGCCTGCTATGCTGATTTACTTTATCTTTTCCAAAAAGATTATAAAGGGTATGGTGGCAGGAGCAGTCAAAGGATGAGTGCGCCTGGGTGTTTGTGTGAATCATGAATATATCAGATAAAGGAGTAGAGGAATGAAAAAAATAAATTTAAACGATAACTGGCGGATGCATGAGGCTCCGCTAAAATGGGACAAAACCTATCTGAGTGTGGTCTCGGGCCTGAAAGATGGCTGGTATAACTGCGATCTTCCAACGGATGTGAGGATGCCCTTGCTGGAACATGAGGTGATAAAGGAGCCTTTGCAGTCGGATAACTGCCGGGAGTCAGAGTGGATCGAGAATCGTTCCTGGTGGTTCGAAAAAAAGTTTACGGGGAAAGACATTGATTTTACCGATGATATCGTGGAACTGGTGCTGGAGGGGCTGGATACCAGAAGTGACATATTTATCAATGGTCATTATCTGGGAACCCATCGCAACGTGCATTATCCCTTTGTGTATGACGTGAAAGAATTCTTATCGCCGGATGATAATGTAGTCGCTGTCAGGGTGACCAGTGGCTTGGAAGAAGTCTCCGAGGAAGATCTGGCGGAGTTGGATCATGCGGTGAGCCTGGAGAGCAGAAACGGAGGAAAACACAGAGGGGATGCCAGGCGTTCTTTCGTCAGAAGACCTCAGTATACGGTGGGATGGGACTGGGGTCCTAAGGTCATCACCGTGGGAATCACCGGAAATGTGTTCTTAAGAGGCTATAAGGCCATAGCAATCCGGGATGTTCACCTACAGACCACCGATGTCCATTGGGGGCCTGGCGGAAAAGGTGCCCGGTTAAAAGCGGTTGTCAATGTGGAGAATTTAAGTTTCATCGGCACCAGATCCTGTGATTTGGAGATCAGCATCTACAGAGAAGGGAACCTAAAAGCCCAAAAGTAGTTGAATCAGCAGCTTCTGACTTCAGGTTATAACTACATAGAGACAGAAATCACGGTGGAAGATGCTATGCTTTGGTGGCCCAACGGGTATGGGGAGCAGCCTCTTTACCAGGTGGAAATTAAAGGAGTTTCCGGGGATTCTGTGGATTGCTGGCCCACATTTCGCCATGGAATCCGGACGCTTACACTGGATACCAGCATAATAAGAGGCGAAGAACGGAATTTTTGTCTGATTGTAAATGGGCAGGAAATCTACTGTAAAGGTGGCAACTGGATTCCCAATGATTTTATCTATGCAAGGGTGAAGGCGGAAAAATATCATGTCCTGACCGACGAGGCTGTGGAAGCCAATTTCAATATGCTGCGAATCTGGGGCGGAGGACTCTATGAGAGAGAACTTTTCTATGAATTATGTGATGAAAAGGGATTATTAGTCTGGCAGGATTTCATGTTTGCCTGCTCAACCTATCCGGATCATCATCAATGGTTTAAAGACGAGATGAGGTATGAATTCGATTACCAGACTAAGCGTCTGCGGAACCACTGCAGTATGGCCTTGTTCTGCGGAACCAACGAGGTGCACTGGATCTTCAATTCCATCGATAACCCCAGGTGGCAGATTGAATTTACCTATGAGCATCAATATGGGTTATGGGTGGCCAATATCTTAGCCAAAGAGGTCATTTATCAGAATTGCCCTCAGATTCCCTATTGGAATAGTTCGCCCTATGGGGGAGACCTGCCGAATTCAGACAGCGTAGGAGATGTACATCGGTGGCACAATGCCTTGATGAGCAAAAAGATGGAAGAGCGGATTGAAGTCAAGGATTATGACACCATCCAGTCTAAATTCGTCAGCGAATACGGATTCATCGGCCCATGTTGCCTGGAGACAACCAGAAAATACATGGGAGATGCCCCCCTTGACCGCAGGAGCGAGATATGGCAGATGCACAGCAATGTCTTCGAGAAGGGAACGATTAACGAGGCCATACGGAAGAATTATGTGGACCATCCGGAGAAACTCTCCATGGAAGATTATATTCTATATGGCGGTATGGTACATGGATTGATGTATGGATATTCTCTGGAAGCCATGCGGTTTAAAGAGGAGTGCGGAGGTGGTCTGTTTTGGATGTACAACGATGCCTGGGGAGAAGTGGGATGGACGATCATCGATTATTACTTAAAGCGCAAGATACCATATTACGCCGTGAAACGTGCCTTTGCACATAAAAAGGTTACCATGCGTGAGGTTGACGGCCAGATGATACTGCAGGGCCTAAACGATACGCCGGATGAGGTTGCGGTGAATGGACGCTTGGGTTATGTTTCCTTTGACGGAACCATAGACGAAACACGGAAAGTTTCCTTTGTGTTGCCTGCCCATTTCAGAGGCAAGCTGCATATGGAAAAGATGGAAAAAAGAGATTATACAAAAGGCTCCTATATGTTCTATGTGGAGGAATCTGATATCGACAATATTTGGCTTCGGATGGATGATAACCGAAACATGAGTTATGATTCCGTAAAGGTGGAAGTGATGAGCAGTGAGGATGAGGGGGAAAATCAGAAACTCACGGTCAGAGCCAACGGATATATCCATGGAGTTTATGTAAAGGGAGATCTGGAATGCAGCGATAATTACTTTGATCTGCTTCCGGGTGAACAAAAGGTTATCCTGGTGAAAGGAGCCGCAGGAATGCAGCTTGAAGTTGATGCCGTGAGATAAGACAGGCAAATGATGACAGTGACCGTTTAAAAGAAATGAAATCGCTTAAATTTAAGGAGTGGGCTTATGAAAAAAGAGACGTATGATGCCATGAGAGAAGAGGCATTGACATATTATGACCGTGCAAACATCATCTTATCGCCCCAGGAAAGAGAGGGGATCGAGATTGCCGATTTTGGCCTTAATGACTTTGAGCATGTGGGCCTGACTCTTGTAACCTTTGTAAATACCGACAGATGCTGTGCCAAGGAAATGGTTCTGCTGCCGGGGCAGACTTGCCCTGAGCATTCTCATATTCCGTTGCCGGAAAAGAACTATCCTGGGAAGGAGGAGACGTTTCGTTGCAGATATGGAATGGTATATCTATATGTGGAAGGTGAGGAGACGAAGGACAGAAAGGGAAGGGTTCCCAGCGGTTATGAGGGCACCTATACGGTGTTCCATGAGATCGTATTAAGCCCAGGGCAGCAGTATACCATGGAGCCTGATACCAGACATTGGTTCCAGGCGGGCCCCCAGGGGGCTGTGGTTTCAGAGTTCAGCACACCCAGTTTTGACGAATATGATGTATTTACCGATCCGGATATTGAACGGCTGCCTCAAGTAGAGGGATAGATGCCATAAGCAAAAAAGCAGATTTTTAATCGATTCCCTTAAGAAGAAAAAAGAGTTACTATTTTCTTCCTAAGGGGATTGCTTTAATAGTGCATTTCTGGAGCACTTTTAGTGTTAGATGACCCTTCTTCCGGTGGCTTCTTCGTACATGGCAATTAGATTTTCCGGGGGAACATTGGCTACGATATTATGGATGGTATTGAACACATATCCTCCATCCTTACTCAGGATATCAATCCGTTCTCTGACCTGTCTGCGAACTTCCTCAGGCGTTCCGAAAGGAAGGGTATGCTGGGTATCCACACCCCCACCCCAGAAGGTGAATTTATCCCCATAGTTTGCCTTGATTGTGGCGGCATCCATTCCATTGGCGGAGAGCTGAAGCGGATTCAGGCAGTCAAGTCCCATGTCCGCAAAGTCATCCAGAAAATCATAGACGGCACCACAGGTGTGGTAGAAGGTTTTCCAACTTGTGTTTTTATGAACCCAGTCATTGATCTCCTTGTAAAATGGTTTATAAAGCTCACGGAATGTCTGAAGGCTTATCATGCCGGATCTTTGATTTCCAAAGTCGGTTCCGGAAATCCAGATCACCTGTATGCGGTCGCCCACAGCCTGCTTATAGATCTCCAGGTTTTTCAACATGATATCGGTCTGATAGCGGAAGACGGCTTTGATATAATCTGGGTACATGACATGTGCTAACAGCCAGTCGTCCACTCTGCGGATGCCTTTTGGATGTCTTACGGCGGGTCCGGGAATTACTGCGGCATCACCTAAAGCACCTCCGCCCAGCATTCCAACGATTCCATATTCCGTATTTTCATATAAATCAATAGACTTCTTCTCCCAGTGCCGAGCCTCTTCATCCGTGGCGATGGCAAAATCATCTTTAAAATCTTCCAGGGGGGTAAGATCTTCCTCATCCAGATCAAAGTCAAAGGGCTCCCTTGTAACGGAGTCGAAGAAGGAGCCGCCTTTGGGAATGATAGCGGAATATTCAGCGGTGCGGTCGCCATGTGGATAGACCAGCTTTCTGGCCTGACTATCTTCGTCATAAGTGAATCCGCCTCCCATAAATACCGGGGTTCCATCGTCCATGGACCACTCTTTCCAGTCCTTATTCTGATATCCGAAGCAAGTGGTTGTATTCCATAAGCCAACTACATCCACGCCCAGTAAATCTAAGATATCTTGCTCTACTTCGCCAAGCAGCTGGCTGGGTTCCGTTATCATTAACCGGTGGCTGTCCAGGCCAAGTGCCTTACGAAACTGGTATAATGTACTGGCGTTGATACTGGTCTGACTGGTAGCTCCCAGATCGATAGGAAGGCGGTCAGGTGTTTGATGGTTTAAGGTTGCAATAAGCCGTTCTCTTGAATTCATAGTACTCTCCTTTTCAAGTGCAGTTGATGTTATAAATTGGTTGTATAGGTTTATTATAAGAAATAAGCAGAAAAAGTCATTAGCTTTAATTGCCCGAAGATTATAAAAAATTGCCCGCTTTATGCGAAGTGCATAAAATTGATAGGAGAAAATTGTGAAAATAGATATGGGTTTATCCATTGACAAACCAGACATAATACTGCATACTACAAGTAGATAGAAACTTGTAATACAACTAACATCTGTCAGCAGTTGACAGAGAGGCGAGGCGTATGGTAATTAAGCCAATCAAAAAGGTAAATGTAGCTGAGCAAGTATTTGAGCAGCTAAAAGATATGCTGGTAAAAGGGGTGTGGAAGCAAGGCGAAAAGATTCCTTCCGAAAATGAATTGGCTGAGAATTTCTGCGTAAGTCGAATTACAGTAAGGCAGGCCCTTCAGAAATTGAATGTAATCGGCCTGATTGATACCAGATTGGGAGAAGGCTCCTTCGTGAAGGAGGTTGAGCCGGGGGATAATATGAATGCTTTGATTCCGGCAATCCTCATGAGCAAGGACAGGATCCTTCAGGTATTGGAATTTCGAGAGATCATCGAAGTGGAATCTGCGAAACTGGCCGCGGAGCGGGCGGATGAAAAGGATATCCAAGAATTAAAGCAGATCTGGGAAAGAATGAAGGACAGCGAGGGAAACCCAATCAAATTTGGGGCAGCCGATTTGGATTTCCATATGAAGGTTGGACATTTGACCAAGAATGACCTGATTATGAAGACTCAGGGAATTTTGCATTCCACGTTACAGGTAACAATGGACGATATAGTAGAAAAAACCGGTTATGAATCGGGCATTCGTTACCATGAGAAAATAATCAAGGCAATTGAGCAGCAGGATGCAAATCTTGCGGCTGCGATTATGAAAGAACACCTTGTATACAATAAAAAATTCTATTAAAAGGAGGAAATAATAAGGTGGGATATAGTAAAGCTTTATTAGAAGATTTGGAAGCAAAGGCAAAACAGCTGAGAAAAGATGTTATTGTCAGTATTGGAATCGGAGTTGCAGGACACGTAGGAGGTTCTTGCTCTTCCGCGGATATTTTGGCGGCTCTGTATTTCTACAAGATGAAACATGACCCTAAGAATCCTAAGATGGAAGACCGGGACAGATTTCTGTTAAGCAAGGGCCATGTGGCTATTCTGCAGTATGCGGCTTTGGCGGAATCCGGTTATTTTCCGGTGGAGGATCTGAAACATACGAAGGAGATAGGAGCTCATCTTCAGGGACATCCGGACGTGATTAAGACTCCGGGAATTGAGGCAGGTACCGGCTCCCTCGGACAAGGACTTTCCATTGGACTAGGTATGGCTCTTGGCCAGAGGCTGGATAAGAGCAGCAGAAAGACATACGTATTGATGGGAGACGGCGAAATTGCAGAGGGACAGATCTGGGAAGCCGCTATGGCAGCTTCAGCATATAAAGCCGATAACCTGGTGGGTATCCTGGATAGGAACCGCCTTCAGGCCAACGGAAGAGTGGTTGACCGTTTTGATTCGGGGGATGTTATCGCCAAGTTCTTAAGCTTTGGCTGGCACGTCATCGAAATTGACGGCCATAACATGGAAGAGATAGTGAAAGCCCTGGACGAAGCCGATACGGTAAAGGGAGTTCCGACTGTGATTGTAGCAAATACCATAAAGGGCAAGGGAATCAGCTTTGCGGAAAATGTGGTAAGTTATCATAATGGTGTTTTGACAGAAGAAACATATCAGAAGGCACTGGAAGAATTGTCTTAATAAGAGGGAGAACAGATATGAGTTATATAAATCAGAGAATTGCCTATGGCAATACATTGGTGGAACTTGGAAAAGACGATGAGAGAATTGTGGTTTTAGATGCGGATCTCTGTGGTTCCACTATGGGAAAAATGTTTGAAGAAAAATATCCGGAGCGTCATTTTGAAATCGGAATCGCAGAGGCCAATATGACCAGCATTGCGGCTGGACTGGCCCAGACCGGTAAAATTCCATTTACCAACTCCTTTGCAGTATTTGCCGGAGGCAGGGCTTTTGACCAGATCCGTCAGACCATTGCAATTGGAAAACTAAATGTGAAGATCTGCGGCTCTTCTTCCGGATTGTCGGATTTTGGCGATGGTGCAACACACCAGTGTGTGGAGGATATGGCCATGTTCCGTTCGGTACCTAACATGACAGTGATTTGTCCTGCCGATGCCAATGAGACCGTGGAAGCAGTGAAAGCCATGGCAGAGATGAATGGCCCCTGCTACTTAAGATTGAATAGAAATGATTATGAGAATGTGACAGAAGAAGGGCAGAAATTCGAAATCGGTGTGCCAAAGCTTCTGAAAGATGGAGAAGACATCGTGGTATTTGCCACAGGATATATGGTGAAACTGGCCATGGAGGCTGCGAAAGAGCTGGAGGGACAAGTTTCGGTAAAGGTTGTGAATGTGGCCACCATCAAGCCTATGAATGAAGAGAAGATCAAAGAACTGGCTAGAGGTTGTAGAGGCATAGTGACCGCGGAGGAGCATAATGTAAAAGGTGGAATGGGAAGTGCCATCGCCGAGGTGCTCAGCAAGGAGTGTAAGCCAATTGAGTTTGTAGGCGTTCAAGATACCTTTGGATGCAGTGCACATAGTTATAAGGATGTATTAGAATACCATGGGCTGACTACAGAGACAATCGTTACAGCAATCAAAAACATGAACCAATTCACAAAATAAAAGGAGAAAATTAAAATGAAAATTGGATTTATCGGACTTGGAATTATGGGGAAACCAATGGTGAGAAACCTACTGAAGGCAGGCCATGAGGTATTGGCTTATGATGTGATTCAGGCCAATGTGGATCAGGCGGTAAAGGATGGAGCCAAAGCGGCAGAGTCATCCAAGGATGTGGCGGCGCAGTGTAAGCTGATCATCACCATGCTTCCAAACTCCCCTCATGTGAAGTCTGTAGTTATGGGAGAAAATGGAGTACTGGAAGGAGCGCAGCCAGGAACAATTTTAGTGGATATGAGCTCTATCGCTCCATTGGCATCAAAGGAAATCTTTGAAGCTTGCGAGAAAAAGGGTGTCAAAATGATCGATGCTCCCGTTTCCGGTGGAGAGCCAAAAGCCATTGACGGAACCATGTCTATTATGGTTGGCGGTGACAAGGCCATCTTTGACGAAGTATATGATATCTTGATGTCTATGGGCGGAAGCGCAGTATATTGTGGTGAGATCGGTGCAGGCAACACAACCAAGCTGGCCAATCAGGTGATTGTGGCTCTTAATATTGCAGCGGTATCAGAAGCATTTATGCTGAGTACAAAAGCAGGTGTGGATCCAATCAAGGTATTCGATGCGATCAAGGGAGGACTTGCAGGTTCTACCGTTATGAATGCTAAAGTTCCAATGATAACAGAAGGCAATTTCAATCCAGGATTTAAGATTGATTTACATATTAAAGATTTGACCAATGCACTGGATACAGGCCATGGAGTGGGAGCTCCTCTTCCATTGACATCTCTGGTGATGGAGATGATGCAGACCCTTCGTGCAGATGGATATGGACAGAATGATCATAGTGCGCTTGCAAAGTATTATGAAAAAATCACTGGTACAGAAATCAGAAAGTAAGCTGACTCCTGTGGGCAATCGAGTATTTTTGACATTAGGTCAGTTTTGAAACTGGAAAAGGAGAAGGCACTTCATGAATGTAAAGGACAAGGTGATTCTGATCACAGGCGGGGCAGGGGGATTAGGCTCGGAAGTGGCTAAGTTGTTGGCTTCACATGGGGCGGTTATCTATATATTGGATCTGCCCGTGGCCGCACAAAAGGCCAATGAATTAACGGCAGAGATATCAGGCTGCGGCGGCAAGGCCTATTATGAACCCATGGAGGGGACCAGTGAAAAAGACTGGGAAATGGTTGTTGCCAATGTTGTGGAAAAGTCTGGAAGGATAGATGTCCTGATAAACAATGCGGGCATAAACATCCGTAAACCCATAGAAGAAATGAACATGGAAGAATGGATGAAGATGATGGAAGTGAATACCGGAAGTGTATTCCTGGGCACCAAGTATGTGATTCCCCAGATGAGAAAGCAGGGGGGAGGAAGTATTATCAATACATCATCTGTCTGCGGGCTGATCGGACATCGCTATACGCCGGAGGCATATACCGCCACCAAGGGTGCGGTCAACTTACTGACAAAGTCGGTGGCATCCAGATATGCAAAGGATGGCATCCGCTGCAATTCCATCAACCCCAGCACGGTAGATACCCCTCTCGTGCAGGAGAAGTTAAAGGATCCCCAGTTTGCGGCCGAAAGGCTGGGTGAAGTTCCCCTTGGACGTCTCTGCGCGGCCAGGGATGTGGCAAATGCAGTTTTATACCTGGCATCGGATGAAGCAGGGTTTATCAATGGCGTGGCATTTCCAGTCGATGGCGGAACTACCTGCTGTTGACAACCCTAGACGAACTGAAGAAATCATAGTTGTCGAACAATAAAAATTGAGTCTACACTTCTGACAGAACTGTAATGTCGGAAGGGTGGGCTCAATTTTTTTATATCATAGGAAAATAAAAGACCAGGCCCTTCAATAAAATAACCTATAATTCCTATTGACAATATGGAGAATGTGGATTATAATATGATTCAAATTAATACAAAACAATTGCTGACTGGAAAACCAGAGGTTAGGATCAATGCCTAAACTCTGGTTTTTTTTGAATTTAGGCCCTTACAAATTTTATAGGGAGGTAGAAAAGATGAGGAGAATCAAGTTATTCAGTTTACTATTCGTATTTGGAATTATAGTGGGAAGTATTGCAGGTTGTGGAGAAGCGAAGGGGGAAGGGGATGAAAAGATTACGTTGACGAATGTATCCTACGATCCCACCCGTGAGCTGTATGAGGCTTACAATAAGGTTTACCAAAAACACTGGAAGGAGAAATCAGGCCAGGACGTAGAAATCACTCAATCACACGGAGGTTCGGGAAAACAGGCCCTGGAGGTAGCCAACGGCCTACAGGCTGATGTGGTAACACTGGCTTTGGAATATGATATCAAGGCCGTCGAAGACGCGGGTTTGATCGAACCGGGCTGGTTGGATGAATTTGATAAAGACAGCGCTCCATATACGTCAACGGTTGTCTTTCTGGTAAGGAAGGGTAACCCTAAGAACATTCGGGATTGGGATGATCTGGTAAAAGATGGTGTTGGCGTCATCACGCCTAATCCCAAGACCTCAGGCGGAGCACGGTGGAACTATCTGGCCGCCTGGGCTTATGGTAAGAAGGCATTTGAGGGAGACGAAACACAGATTCAGGAATTCCTGCAGAAGCTTTATCAAAATGTTTTGGTATTGGATTCCGGGGCCAGAGGATCTACGACTTCCTTTGTGGAGAATGGTCAGGGTGATGTGTTAATCGCCTGGGAGAATGAGGCTTATTTGTCCCTCAGGGATTATCCGGAGGACTATGAGATCGTAACGCCAAGCATTAGCATACTTGCACAGCCATCCGTGGCGGTTGTGGATGCGGTTGTGGATGAGCGGGGTACCAGAGAAGCGGCCGAAGAATATCTCAACTATTTATATTCCGATGAGGCCCAAAGAATTGCCGGAGACTATTTTTACCGCCCATCCGATCCCGACATTCTAAAGGAATATGGAGATGTGTTTAACCTGGATATCAATCTGGCCACCATTGACCAATTTGGGGGATGGGATGAGGCTCAGGAAGTTCATTTTTCCGACGGAGGAATCTTTGATCAGATTTATGATGAATAAAGTGCTCAGATATTTAAGGAAATAAAAGAGAGGATCTAAGACTTGGAGGAGGAATGGATGGAGAGAAAGAAGACTAGAAGGAAAACCAGAGTGATACCAGGTTTTGGACTCTCTGCAGGGGTAACCCTGACGATGTTAAGTTTAATTGTGATCATCCCCCTGGCGTCGTTGGTTGTTTATACAGCGCAGATGGATTTTCCCGAATTTATCCGTACGATAACCAGAGCGCGGGTTCTGGCCAGTTTTAAGGTGAGCTTTTTGACGGCACTGACAGCTTCGGCAGTCAATGCCGTCATGGGTATGATTCTGGCATGGGTACTCGTAAGGTATCAATTTCCCGGAAAGCGGCTGCTGGATGGGATGATCGAGCTGCCATTTGCACTGCCAACTGCAGTTGCGGGAATCGCGCTGGCCTCACTGACCACGGATCAGGGGTGGATAGGAAGCATATTTGCAGGGTGGGGGATAAAGATTGCATACACAAGGATTGGTATCACCATAGCCTTGATATTTATAGGAATCCCCTTTGTGGTGCGATCCGTACAGCCGGTTCTTGAGAAAATGGATTCTTCCTATGAGGAAGCCGCCGGTGTACTGGGGGCCGGAAGGGCCAGGATTTTCTGGAAAGTGATCTTTCCGGAAGTGAAACCAGCATTGTTCACCGGGTTTGGCCTGGCATTTGCCCGGTGCCTGGGCGAATACGGAAGTGTGGTGTTTATTGCGGGGAATAAGCCCTATTATACGGAGATTACACCACTTATTATCATGTCAGAACTGCAGGAATACGATTATGCCAGTGCGACTGCAATTGCTTTGGTTATGCTGGCGGCGGCATTTTTGATTCTACTTGCCATGAGCCTGATACAGTCAGGCAACAGAAGGATCTTGAAGGGAGGGAGATAAGTGCGGGCAAAAAATAAAAATATAGTAAAGACACTGTTGATTGTCATAAGTATCTTGTTTATTGGATTCATGCTTCTCCTTCCCCTTGCCGTAGTTCTTGTTACCGCCTTTAAAAGCGGAATCACTGCCTACTTAAAAGCGGTATCGGATCACTACACCTTGAAGGCCCTTCTGCTGACCGTTGAAGCGACCATTTTTGCGGTGGTGCTAAACACAGTATTTGGACTGTTTGCAGCCTGGATGGTCACAAAGTTCCAGTTCCGGGGAAAGAGGATACTGACGACTTTGATCGATATACCGGTAACGATTTCTCCGATTATCGCGGGGCTTATCTTTGTGCTGACATTCGGCAGACAAAGTGTTTTGTATCCGTATCTGAAGGATCTCAATATAGAAGTTGTGTTTGCGATTCCGGGAATTATACTGGCTACGGTATTTGTCACATTTCCCTTTGTATCCAGAGAAATCATTCCTGTTCTGGAACAACAGGGAACCGATGAGGAAGAGGCGGCAGCGTTGATGGGAGCCAGAGGATTTACCATATTCCGATCTATTACCTTACCCCATATAAAATGGGCGCTGATCTATGGAGTTGTATTATGTGCTGCCAGGGCCATGGGAGAGTTTGGAGCCGTTTCGGTGCTTTCAGGCCACCTGAGGGGGAAGACCAACACCTTGCCGCTGCATATTGAAATACTGTTCAATGAATTTCAATATGTACCTGCATTTGCAGTCTCCTCTATCCTGGTACTGCTTGCAGTCGTACTTCTGATTATCAGGAGCATCGTGGAGTATAAGGGAAAAGGAGGAGTATGAAAAGATGTATGTGGAGCTGAAAGATATCAATAAATCATTTGGGGATTATAGGGCATCCAGAGATGTTAGTTTTGGGATTGAAAAAGGTAGGCTGATTGGTCTTTTGGGCCCCAGCGGCAGTGGGAAAACAACAATTCTTCGTATGATTGCAGGGCTTGAAACCCCTGATTCGGGAGAGATTATCATCGATGGAAAGGTGGTGAATCAAGTTCCTCCAAGTGAGAGAAAGATTGGTTTTGTATTCCAGCATTATGCCTTGTTTCGATATATGACCGTATATGAGAATATTGCATTTGGCCTGCAGGTTCAAAAGCAAAAAAAGCGGGTGATTGATGCAAGAGTCAAGGAATTAATTAACCTGATTGGGCTGGAAGGTCTGGAAAAAAGATATCCGGGTCAACTCTCCGGCGGCCAGAAGCAAAGAGTCGCCTTTGCCAGAGCCTTGGCACCAAGCCCTCAGCTGCTTCTTTTGGATGAACCCTTTGCGGCCATCGATGCAAAGGTGAGAAAAGAGCTTAGAAGCTGGTTGAAAGAGATGATTGGAAAGCTTGGAATTACCAGCATTTTCGTAACCCATGATCAAGAGGAAGCCATTGAGGTGGCGGATGAAATCATCATTACAAATAAGGGCC
>DVNN01000352.1 GCA_018714325.1 Candidatus Pelethocola excrementipullorum | reverse complement strand
GGTCTGTCATCGGGATTATATTGTCTGGAGATGTTATCCGACAACATGCAGAGGGATATCTATAGGCCGCGGATGGATCATGAAATCCGCAGGGAAAAGTATCAGGGATGGAAGCAGGCTGTAGCAGGAGTGCTTCATGAAAAGAAATAAATCAATGCTTAATCCGATGCAATTGGGATGAAGTTGGTGGTTACCTGAAGATACGTTAGACAGGCTGCTGCACAATTATTAGTTGTGCAGCAGCCTGTTAAATTTTGTGAAGACGGCTAATCTTGTTTCATTTGAGGCATGAATTGAGATACGGTGTGTGGGAGATATTATCCTTGCTATTTCTTGTAATAAATTATAAAATAAGGTTATGATTTTTTACATTTGATTGTTTCTGAACAAACAGCATTATATTGTTCATACTATGATATGATACCAGGGTCAAAAAGTCATGATTTTCATGCTTGCATGAAAAGGCATGAGTTTGGGATCCGCAAAACATGAGAAAGTAGCCCGAATAGGGCGAATTTAGAAAAGGAAGCGCTTAATTGAAGAACGAAGAGAAGACCAAAGAAAGCGGTAAAAGAGGGATATTCAAAATATCTGCCAACGGGGTATTTATGATATTTAATGGTTTTTTAATTGCCATGATTATCTGCCTGTTTTTATTTCAGCCCAAAGAGGGAACCAGGGTGGAATCCACAATGGATGAGTTCGAAGATAATTCCCAGCAGTACTATGATGAAGACGAATCATACCGTCAGGTAAATGATAACATTGACACTTATAAGGCTTCGGGAAGGCCGGATTAGAGAGGAAGTACGAAGATGGAAGAACAGAAGAATTCCCAGAAGTTTTCACCTATCCTGTGGTTTAAAGGTTTGCCGGCATGGATTCGTGGAGTAGTCATCAATGTGGCGGTGATGTTGCTTTTGGTTATGGTATTTTTTATGGTCGGTAACTATCTGTATGGTCCGGCTAAGTCGGCAAGGGGATATTATGAAGCCAAATTGAGTGAGGATTGGAATGGAGTTTATGATAACTGTAAGTTTCCCGAGTCCCCATTTTTGAGCAGACAGAATTTTATCAATGCAAATTCCTATGTTAAGGGTGGAGTGTCCGCCCAATCAGAGATGCCGGAAATCACCTCATATATGATGAGGAAAAAGCAAAGTGATGGAAATACTGCCGTCTATCAAGTGAACTACTCATTAAAGGGGGATGGAGAAGCACATATTGAAAGTTTGTCCATGGAGCGGGGCAGTAGTGTACTTAAGATGTTCAATAACTGGTATGTGACCCCTGAAGATTTATACATCCGGGATGTTAAGATCACCGTTCCGGAAGATGCCAGACTGGTGATTGATGGGATTGATGTGACGGAAAAGCATAAAGAAAAGAGTGAGGACAGTACGAAAGCGGTCTATAAGGTTCCTTATCTGTTCCTTGGATGGCATACGGTAGAACTAAAAGAGCCGGGAAAAGAAAATTACCGGGAGATTTTTCAACTAAAGGAACAGAAAGCACTGGAGTTTATACCAGAATTACAGCTGAATAACCAATCGGGAAAAGAAATCTGTGATCAGGCTGAAGAAGCGTTGGAGGCAATTTATGCAGGTGCGGCTTCCAATCAAGACTTTGATAAAATCAGCAAATACTTTGCCGGAGATAAAGATACACAGAAGGCTGCCAAGAAAGCCTATGAAGATTTAACGGATCAATTCTCCACCAAGAAATCGGTGGGAATTGCCACTTTGAGCGTCACGAGAGTCACCACTTCCGTTCAGAATAAAGAGGAACTTATGCATGCGGAGATTGAAGTAAATTATACGGCTGAAAAAGTTAGCAAGTGGTTTTTCTTTTTCTACGACACGGAGAATTATTCTGACAGTGTTGTATTGAAGAGTCAAGTGACAAAGGAGGACGGCAAGTGGGTTTTTGATGCGGGAATTATTCCTGCATTATAACATGCAACATCGATGAAACCAGTTGTCATGAGGCAGCGGTGACATTCTTAGGATGCAGCAAAAATTTAAAGTGAGGGGTATGGTTATGGAAGCTATCTTTGAGTTCATTAACAATTGTTTTGCATTTTTTGGGCCTTTATCGGATTTACTATGGGAATTTCCTACTAATTTTGAATGGTATGCCGGCATTCCGATTCTGGGAAACCTGTCATTTGCCATTATTTTACTGGTGGGAACAGGCATCTACTTCTCGTTTAGATTGGGATTTATCCAAGTGACCAATTTTAAAAGAGGGATTAAGATACTGACAGAGAAAAGATCCGTAAAGACCGGAATTTCGCCGCTGGCCGCATTCTTTTTAAGTACAGCCATGCGGGTGGGGCCGGGCAATATCATCGGTGTGACGGGAGCCATTGCGGTCGGTGGACCGGGAGCCTTGTTCTGGATGTGGGTTTCGGCCTTCTTCGGTATGGCCACGGCCTATATGGAGGCTACTCTGGCCCAGATTTTCAAGGAGAAGAAAGAGGATGAATTCGTAGGAGGACTTCCATTTTACGGAAGAAAGCTGCTGGGCAATAAGGTCTGGATCGGAGTTGCATTGTCCATCCTCTATATCCTCTATGCGCTTTGCTGTCTGCCGGCTCAGGGATTTAATGTGGTATCTTCCATCGGCCGTATGGGAGAAATTGTCTCCGGCAGTACCTTTGACACTCAGTCAACCATTTACTACATAATCAGTATTATCGTGGTCTTGGGCACCTCGGTGATTGCTTTCGGAGGAATCAAGAAGGTAACGAAGCTGACGGATAAGATGGTGCCTGTGATGGCTGTGGTCTATGTGGTAACGGTATTGGTACTGATCGTGGTTAATTTTAACCGGATACCGTTCTTCTTCACCAGTGTTTTTGGCGGTGCTTTTAAGCCGGATGCACTCTTTGGCGGTGCCTTCGGTACGGTTCTGGCACAGGGTGTGAAACGTGGACTGATGTCCAATGAGGCTGGTCAGGGTACCATAACCATGTCAGCCGCTGCAGCAGATGCCAAACATCCCTGTGAACAGGGAATCGTCGCATCCATCGGTGTTTTCCTGGATACGATTGTAATCTGTACTTTGACTGGATTTGTGGTTGTTATGGGGCACTGCTGGATTGGATCTGATTCTGCGGCATGGATGGAGATGGATAAACTTCCCAAGTTTACGGCATCCATCGCCGAGATGACTCCCGGTACCGCTTTTAATGCAATCATGACGTTCCTTGTTACCTTATGTTTCTGTCTGTTCGCCTACACCACCGCACTGGGGATGGTGAGCTTCTCGGAAATTGTGGCCAATCGTATTAATAAAAGCAGGAAGTTTATCAATGTGATCCGGGGGCTGGCATTGTTCACCATGGCATTTGGAATCCTGTGTAATATTGCGGGACTGGAGCTGGGTAACCTGTGGGCGTTTTCGGATCTGGGTAATATCCTGATTGTATTTGCCAACGTTCCTATTCTTTATGTGGGGGCAAAATGTGTCTTTAAAGCCACCAAGCATTTCAGGAAGAACGATGGGACTCCATTCACCTCAAAGGTGGCCGGCCGGAATGACTGCAGCTTTTGGGATGAAAAGGCCCAGTCCAGGGAATAAGCCCTTTCACTGAGCCGATGCCGAAATGGTTGACAAAGGCGGTATTATTGGTTACAATACGAGATATATCCTTTGAGGGAGTAGTTTGCAGGATTTCTGTAGTAATATCAACATAATGATGTAAAATCTGGTATTACTTTAAAAAGCGAGACTCAGATGGGCTGTTTTTGGGCTCTTCTGGGTCTTTTTATGTGGCAGGGATGGGAGAATTAGTAAGCATATGATCAAAGGAAGTTACAAATGAGAAATGAAGAGAGGATGGTTAGGAGCATGGGTTTGGGTGAATTGTTTATCCTGGCGGTGGGACTGTCGATGGATGCGTTTGCAGTATCAATCTGTAAGGGATTGTGTTTGAAAAGGATTAGGTTCAAGGATGCGCTGACAGCGGGAATTTGGTTTGGAGTATTTCAGGCGGGCATGCCCTTGATTGGATACTTTTTGGGTGCTCAGTTTCGAGAGCAGATTACGGCCATTGATCATTGGATTGCATTCGGACTTCTGGCCTTGATTGGAGGTAACATGATAAGGGAATCCTTTTCTAAGCAGGAGGAGGAAGTCTGTTGTGACGTGGAAGGAGAAGGGGGACTGGATCCCAAATCCATGTTTATGATGGCGGTTGCCACCAGCATTGACGCCCTGGCTGTGGGCATTACCTT
>DVNN01000351.1 GCA_018714325.1 Candidatus Pelethocola excrementipullorum | reverse complement strand
ATAATTATGCTGACAAGCAGCCAGAGTGAAACGGATGAACTGTTAAGTCTATCCTATGGAGCCGACGACTATATTACCAAACGCTTTAATCCCCAGATTCTACTGCTGCGTATAGAGCGGATTATAAACAGGATGAAGGGCATCAATTCAAACTACCTATCTTATCATAATCTAAAGCTGAATCTTTACAACTATATTATAGAATGTGAAGATAACTCCGTTGAGCTCAGCAAGAATGAAATGAAAATCTTTTCCTGCCTCCTAAAGCATCAGGGAACTATCGTAACCCGTGAGGAAATCATGGATGAGCTGTGGGGGAGCGAGGAGTTTATTGATGACAATACCTTAACCGTGAACATAACCAGGATTCGCAGAAAGCTAAAGGAATTAGGGTACGAGGACGTGATTCAGACCAGAAGGGGACAGGGATATATCATACTATGACATTGAAAGAATTTCTAAAGGATCATCTGCCCAGCATAGGAATCGGCCTGGGGATATTTTCCTTCATCCTCCTGGTATTGATCACCTTTCAAATACCTGCCCCACTAATTCTACAGGTAATAGTCGTATGGCTTATCGGGGCAGTTTGGATTCTCGCACTGGAATACAGAAAGGAAAGTCGCTTCTTTGCAAATATAGTTAAAAATATGGAATCATTGGATCAGAAATATCTGATACACGAAATTATTCAGAATCCCAAATCCTTGAAGGAGGAAAAACTACTGGATATTCTGGAAGTGATAAACCGTTCTATGTTGGAACACCTTAATGGGTATCAACACTCCTTAAATGATTATAAGGAGTATGTTCAGCTTTGGATTCACGAGATTAAAATTCCAATTGCGTCCATCCGGTTGATGATTGAAAATAATAAGAACGGTATACAACCTTCCTTGGTTGAAGAGCTGAATCGAGTGGAGAATCTAGTGGAGCAGGTTCTCTACTATGTGAGAAGTGAAAGTACAGAGAAGGATTATGTGGTACGATACTATTCCCTGCAGACAATTGTGAATGAGGTGGTGGTACGAAATAAGACCAGCTTCATCTATAATAAGATTTCACTGAATCTGGATCACCTGGACTACATGGTCTACACGGACAAAAAATGGATGGCATTCATACTGAACCAGATTCTCAGCAACGCCTTGAAATATCTGGATAAAGAGCCAGCCTGTATCAGCATCAAGGCCGCCCAGGAGGATGGACAGACCTTACTTACGGTGGAAGATAATGGGATGGGGATATCTGCCGGCGACCTACCCCGGGTATTTGAAAAGGGATTTACCGGTGAGAATGGAAGACAGCGGGAGAAGTCCACGGGAATTGGTTTGAATCTTTGTAAGACACTCTGCACGAAACTACATCATGGAATCCACCTCTCATCTGAGTTAGGAAAAGGAACAAGGGTAACCATTCAATTCCCGGCAGGATCCTTGACGGATATTCTCAAAAAGTAAAGGAAATCTCCATTAATCCCAAAAAATCAGTTTGTTGAGCAGTTAATTGTAAAAGATTGACTGCTCTTTGTTCAGTTTGGAAAGGTGTATGATTGTGACAAAACTGTAAGCTATGGTAAGGATAATCCATTGCAGAAGGCAAAGACTCCTTTTATAATTAAAATATCTGAGATAGCTATCATAATAAAATTTAGGAGGCCTTATGGCGAAATTATTGGAAATACAACACATAGAAAAATATTATGGAGGCAAAGGAAATCTGACCAAAGCATTGGATGATATCAGCTTCGAAGTACAGGAGCAGGACTTTGTTGCCATTATGGGAGCAAGCGGCAGTGGTAAGACTACTTTGCTAAACTGTATCTCTACCATAGACAAAGTGACCGCCGGCAATATCCTTATGAACGGCGAGGACATCACCAGACTGAAGGGAAATGCGTTAAATAGATTCAGAAGGGAGAAATTAGGGTTTATCTTTCAGGAGTTCAATCTGCTAGATACCTTGACCGCTTATGAGAATATTGCCCTTGCGTTGACCATACAAAAAGTTCCCGCCCGGAAAATCGATCTTTCGGTTAAGAATATAGCGGATAGATTGGGAATCACAGATGTTTTGGAGAAATATCCCTATCAGATGTCAGGAGGGCAGAAGCAACGTGTTGCATCCGCAAGAGCGGTTGTCACAGAACCAGAATTGATTCTGGCAGATGAGCCTACGGGAGCATTGGACTCCAAAGCAGCCAGAATTCTACTGGAAAGCCTCTCCTCTCTAAACAAGGAATGGATGGCTACCATTCTCATGGTAACGCATGACTCCTTTACTGCCAGTTATGCAAATCGGGTAATCTTTATTAAAGATGGGAAGATGTTCAACCAGATCTATCGAGGCGAGGACAGCCGAAAAGAGTTCTTTTATAAGATTATTGATGTAGTAAGCCTTTTAGGAGGTGAATTGAACGATGTTATTTAAGTTGGCAGTCCGTAATATTCAAAAGAGTGTCAAAGATTTTTCTATTTATTTTTTTACACTGGTACTGGGTGTAACCTTATTTTATCTGTTTAATTCCATGGAAAACAGTGCGGGGGTTCTTTCTTTATCGGGTTCCAAGATGGAGATCATAAAGACTCTTAGCCGCTTATTGGGCTATGTATCTGTGTTTGTAAGCATCATTTTGGGGTGTCTGATTGTCTATGCCAGCAGATTTCTTATGAAGAGAAGGAGTGGTGAATTTGGCACCTATCTGTTGCTGGGCATGTCCCGGATGAGTGTAACCGGAGTGTTATTAATGGAAACGTTGCTTATTGGATGCCTGTCCTTTATCATTGGGATTATCGCAGGTATTTTCGGTGCTCAGTTTATGACTTAGGTGGTCTGCCATATATTTGAAGCAGATATGGAGAACTATCGGTTTGCTTTTTCCATAGATGCAGTGATAAAGACT
>DVNN01000350.1 GCA_018714325.1 Candidatus Pelethocola excrementipullorum | reverse complement strand
AACACACGAAGCATCACTCTTCCTCCTCATCTCAAGATTCCCTAGATACAGACCTGTTATTAAAGCGGAATCCTTACCGTAACGATGGTACCGGCACCTTCCTCACTTTCCAGTTCAAACCGCACCCTATCATCTGTCATCATACGGAGACGTAGACAAGCGTTCATAATTCCTACATGTCCCTTCTTTTTCAAAGATGCGATTCCCGCATGCGCCATCTTTTCTCGCAATTCTGACAAAAATGGTTCCTTAATTCCATTTCCTGTATCTTCGATTTCCAGGCATAAAATATCCCCTTCCAGCAATACCCGGACAAAAACCCAGCCTGGAGTAGGTTTATTCTCCACACCATGTACACAGGCATTTTCAACAAAGGTAACCATTGTCAGTTTTGGAATACGATAATGTCTGCAGGAATCGTCTAGCTCCAGGCTGTAGGAAAGCCGATCTCCAAACCGGTATTTCTGTAGTTCCAGATAGGCTTCCACGAACCCCATCTCCTCTTCAATAGTGACAGTGTCGGTTCCCCAGTCCACATACTGCCTTTGCATGATGGCTAGTTTCTCCACCATATGTGCGGTTTCCCGTTCATCTTTTAGTATGCTGTGCATACGAATACTCTCAAGTGCATTGAAGAGAAAGTGAGGATTTATCTGACTATGTAATGCCAATAATTCCGCATTCTGCCTTGCGATATTAATCTCTTGTTCCTTTAGCTTATCCTTATAGACCGTCTGAATTAAATCGTTGATTCTAACCGCCATCCGGTTATAGTTTTGCATCAATGCACCAATCTCATCCTGTCCTCGTATGCACTGGATCTCCTGCATCTTTTCGTCTTCAACCCGATTGAATACAAGACTTAATTCCTGAAGTCTGCCCGTAAAAGAACGGTTGATAACACGCATGAACAGCCAGGGCAGAACGGCGTTAACACAGATTAAAAAGAGGATCAGGGGTCCATTATTCCAAATCTCATAAAGTGCATTTTCCTTTTTTTTGAGTACATAGATTGTGATATCCTGACCATAGATGTTAAATGTTTCCTTATAACCAACTCTTTTCCATTCCTTGAACTCATCGAACGCTCTTCCAATGCTGGAATGGCCTTCATTGGAAAAGATAATCTGACCATCGCAGCAGACATACACAGGGGCTTCGTAATTCATCTTGACTGCATCACTTACAAGTCCAGTATAATCCAAGTCTAACTTTAGTATCTTCTCACAGTTATCACGTTGATAGAAATTTAATTTTCGTATCAGTGATACCTTCCTTCGAGAATTGATAACAGGCGCATTATTTCCATCAAAATAGACATAGAGTATCCTGTCTTGTCCGGAATCCATGAGATACCGATACCAGTCACTCTCCCGCACCGTATCATCCAGCCTGGTAAACTCACTTCCATTCACGATAGTATCATTATCCGCATACATGGTAACTGCAGCTCCACTTGCTGAAATACTACTGATCAGCAGAGTATCTTTCAGAAAATTCTGATAGGAAATATAATAGTCCAAAGTGGTTTCGTACTCTTGATTGAGGAAATTGTTGATATATCGATTAGTGTAGATATTATTGGCGATAGTCACCGCCTTTTCAACGTTTGAAGTTAGATTGTACTTCATCGCACTATAAATGTTCTCCAGTTCATATTGCATGGTAGCCCTGTCTGAACGAATTACGACCGATAGAATTACACTGTCCGTAATGATAAGTGGAAATAACACACAGCAAACATATAGAATACGAAGCTTTTTCTCCACCTTATAATCATTCAGCCTGTTCGAGAATTTGTCAATCATATGATACATCTTTTGTTTTATAATAACCTTTAATCCCTGTCTCCTCACCTCATGCCCCTCTCCATCCCCGTCATCAGCTCATTTTACTACAGGTAACAATTCCTTTCAAGAATCGACAGACAGATCTTAACTTGCTGAATTGTCTCACACCGTGATGCTGTATCATCGGCTCCGGTGCAAAAAAATGACTGTTATGTTAACACTACTTGTTTTTTTAACTTTTAACAACCCTTTAAATCATAGATATTATCCGGTCAAAGTATAGTGGTGCCAAAAAGTGCATCTTTGATACTTGATAAAGAAAAAAAGGTGCCGGAGAACTGTCTCCGACACCATGTCTTACCTTATGAATTTATTTCCCTTTCGGGGCTGATTTTACTGCCTTCAAGATACCATAGAGCACCAGTGAAAAACCAGCGCCTGCCAGCGGAATCCAGATTTTTGTATCATCCCCTGTCTTCACAGATTTGGCTGTTACAGTTTTTTCCTGAGACTTCTCCTGTGTATTGTCCGTTTTACTGTTATCCTCTTCTCCTGCATCCGCATGTTCAACAATGATGCTTCCGTTTACAGCCGTACATTCCAGGTCTGCCCCGTCTCTTCCCAGCTCTTCCACTGCAACCTCTATCTCTGCACCTGACGTTTCATCAAAACCGCTGCCTGTCTGGAATTCCATGTCCAGCATAGCTCCCTTTAGGCTGACTGGTTCTGCTGATGCAAAGACCAGGACGATTTCTCCTTCCGGTTTATTTCCGGTCAGAGGCTCATTGACCTGCGTCATAGTCTCTTTCAGGGCTTCACCCACCTCCGCACTTTTTAAGGTTATCTTTTGGGGATCATATTTGATTCTTATCTTTCCATTGGTGACCGTATCACTGCCGGAAGCCGAAAGTGTTGCCTCCGCTTTTGTCTCACCGCTTTTTATCTTTACTTCCTGCACGCTGATTGTCATCCCCGGTGCGGCGGATACAGCAGTTATCTGCATGACTGACAGGGCGGATATGGTCAGCACTGCTGCTAATATCTTCTTTATATTCATAAGCTTCCCTTCTGTGATTTCTTTTTTGCTGCTTAGTGTCTCGTTCATCTTTAGGCTAATCGTGACAAGACACTACTGACAAAATATTCAACGCTAGACTAAAGATTAGCAATGTATCACACTAGAAATGTGAAATCATCTCGGCTGCATATTTTTCAATCAATACCACATCTGCAGTATCTGCATTTCCGTCTTTGTTCACGTCCGCTGCGTGCAGAGAATCCTCAGAAAGTACATCCAGCTCTGCATTTACCTTCAGAAGCGCAGCCGCGTCTTTTGTATCCACCAGGCTGTCATTATTTACATCGCCCAGGATACGGACTTTCGCCAGGTTTTCTGCCAGAGCCACTGCAGCCTCATTGATTTCACTCTGCAGGGCATCTTCGTTGTTGTATACCGCTTGGGCTGCATCAAGTGCTTCCTGCAGTCCTTTCAAGGATACTGAACTGTACTTTTCTGCCTGGCCTAATATCTCTGCTGCCTTATCGAGCAGAGGTTTTAGCACCTCCTTGCTGCCAGTCATCTGCAGGCCGGCAATGGCCTTCGTGAGCACAGTGTAAGCATTACTTACCTGCTGCTGTGTGCGGTTCTCATTATTCAGGACTTCTTTTGCAGCAAGAAGGGCTTTCTCCAGCTTCTCTACGGAATCTGAGGTGTATTTCCCGCTGACTACAAGAAGCTCCTCTGCCAGGTCTACTGTGCTCTGCAGGCTGGAGGCATCCACCATATCCTGCAGCTGTATCAGAGCGTCCAGCAGTCTCAGTGTCAGACGGTTCAGCTCGCTTTGGGTTGTTGTCTCCTCCAAAAGTGCTAATTTTACAAGATTCAGATTGTCCCCCAGGGATTTTATTCCCTCAGGACGGTATTTACCGGAATCTTTTAGAATCATCTCTGCCTGGTTCACCATTGCCTGGGCTGCCACTTTGTTGAGGCCTGCCTCAAGGCTGCCAAATGCATGTACCACTTCTGCATATGCTGCATCCACTTCGCTCTGTACAGCATTCTCATTCTCCAGGACTGTTTTCGCTGCTGCCAGCTTTTCCTGCAGCGCATCCCATGTGCTGCCGCTATAGTCATCACCGTTAAGCTTCTCAAGCATGGATACCATGGCGTTCAGTCCATTTTTATCTATCATCGGAAGCTTCTCAAGTTGCTCCAGAGCTGTCTTTACGGCTGCCTCGCTGTCTGCCACAGCCTCACTTGTGGCTGCGTTGTTTTCCAGCACTGCCTTGGCGTCGGCAATGGCCTGTTTCAAATTAGAGATGGATGCTTCTGTGTAGACATCCGTTCTGGCTGCTTCCTCCTCTGCCTGTACCACCAGCTCTGTAAGAGCTGTCTTATCCACAGTTTCCTGACCGTATTCGTCCGCTGGTTTATATACACGTATATAGTCCACAAGGAATTCTTTTGGCCAGTTATCCGCTGACGGTTTGCCGCTTGACCAGCCGGCGTTCTGGTATATGCTTAATATAATTCCCATCTCATAATCAGGGGAATCGTCGATAGTTCTGTAGAGTTCTCCGTCATAGTAAAAGTTTAACTGTGTGGGCGTCCACTCCATGCCATAAGTATGGTACTCTTTCCCTGGGTCACCATAAGGTACGTCTGTATCTGAATCATACCATTTGGGGCAGAAGTTTTTGTCATTCCATCCATAACCACAGAGACGCCAGTTTCTGTATGCATCATAGAAAGAAGTCTCCAGAACATCAATCTCAGCCGTCTGCCTGGAATCGCTCCAATTATCCGCATCACTCTGTGTGCCTACCATCCACAGGGCCTGGTGTCCGCCGCCGCCGTCATTCTCCATCTTGGCACGCATCTCCACATAACCGTATTTCATAGTGTATCCGTCAAAGTAATTATTGTTTGTGGATGTACTGTCCGGATGCTCATATAAGACATTTTTTCCAGAAAAATTATGTATATAGTTTTTATTGAAGGTCGTGATGCCTGAGCAGATGACTTTGCCGTCATTTGGTGACCAGGGCTTGTCTTCCTTTTTGACCTGAAGGACTAACTTCCCGTCCCTGAGTTCATATCTGGCCTTGGAATCCTCCTCGTTCGGTGTCCAGTGGGGCAGATATTCATCCAGCCACTTGTCGGAGTCCAGGGAATCCCCGTCAAATTCTTCCTGGAAGTCCAGATAATACTCTCCCCGGCTTCCAATGGTATCCTGACCTGCTATAGCCATCTCTCCCGGAGCGTACAGTTTCCCGTCCTCAACCTTTTCAAGCTGGGAAACAGCCTTTGCCAGAGCTTCTGTCTGTGCCTTAATAGTCTTACCGGAGACCCCGTCTATGGAGCTGATTTTTTCAGCAGTCTCGACGATGCTTTCCAGCCCAATCATTGATTTTGTTCTGTAGCTTTCCTGGTTATCAAGTGCAGTCCGGGCTTCCTCAATCTTCTCTGTCAACGCTGCAAGCTCCTCCGCTGTGGCAGGCTGGCCGGGTTTTGTCAGAAGCTCATCCTCTGATACAGCTTCATATCTCCACTCATTGCTCCACCAGTCATCCTTGTCCGGCTCCACGAGCCGCAGGGGTCCACCCTCTTTGGGTACTTCCTCTGTGCACAGATATGGCGTTCCCTCAGCAGTGACGGGCGTATAGCGGTTCCAGGCAAAACTTGGATCTCCCGTCCATTCCCACTCATCGTCCATCTTAATGACAACTTCCCATTTGACTTCATCCAGGCTTCCGTCCTCCATCATGAGCAGTTCACCATCCTCAACGCCCATATAAGTCTGGGTGGCGTAATTTTTCAGTTTCACCACCCTATTGCCATCAATCACCTCGCCCGTGTCTTCCTCTATCCACACGGTGTTGTCGAAACCGTATGCTGGGTCCACTGCTGCTTCCACCTGGGTGGAATCCTCCTCGTTCACCGCCATATAAAATGGGTTAGCCGGATTGTGGCAGCGTATCCTTACATACTGTGTGTCCTGCTCTGTCTCCGCTGCTTCTACCAGCCTTACGCTTCCCGGGAGTGCAGTGATACACATGCAGATACTGAGCACTCCCGCAATTATGGATGTGATCCTACTTCTTTTCATAGCAATCCTCCTTAAATTAGTATTTGTAGTTAT
>DVNN01000349.1 GCA_018714325.1 Candidatus Pelethocola excrementipullorum | reverse complement strand
ACCGGGATACCACGCTTGTCTATTTCGGCTGTCAGTGCTTTTAAGCATACCATCTGTTTCTCTCTCTCATCCGCATCCATAGGTCCTTCGATACGAAGTTTAAATGGATGGGCTGCTTCGGATAATTTCTCCAGATAATCTGCCATGTCCTTATAATTTTCGACTCCGAACAAGGCACCGATTGTACCATATACATCGATGTGAAGCACTGGTTCATAGGAATCCTGTGTCCGAACTTCCTTGATACGGTTGCTGAGCCACTTCACATATTCTAATAAGATGCCTCCATCTTTTCCAAGCTTGGTTTCAACATTATTGATTAAAGCGTGAGGTAAGACCTGAGCTCCCTTTAAGATCATCTTATCGGCGTTATCATAGCGGTTATCACCTGATTGTGTGAAGATTGGAATCTCATTCCCGGTTACTTCCAATCCATATTCATCGGCAACCACTTCACACATCAGACGCTTGCTCCCCTTTGCCACAGCGTCCAGGACCGCCTGGCTGACTCCGTAGCGGATAGCAGTGTGCAGTCTTTTTCCTTCAACTTCTAAGGTTTCTACCTGGCCTGCCAGCTCACGGAAAGAATCCAGCTCACGTCCCACCAACATAGGTTTTACATGTTCCTGGATCACCGGAATGAAGTTCTCTGCCAGGAACAGTGGATCTCTTCCGCCCGCACCGCTATATTGGACCGCGGCACAATCTCCATGAGCCACCTGTCCATCCTCCAGCACGATCAGCACTGATATGGCTTCTCCGGCCTGGCGGATTGACTGAAATCCATCCGTCATGGGCTTTCCAGTGTATGTTTCGCCACTTTTAACAGCCCCGCTTTTAATGGCTTTTTGATCATCAAAGAAAAATCCTGTTCTTGCTTTTGCACATACTACATCTACTATTTTCATGGCTTTCCTCCATTAGTTTAAGCTTTATCTGGGTTTTCCTACGAGTTTGCCCTTGCTTATGGCATATACATCATCGATTACCATCTGGAAGGATGCCTCTCTTTTCTCTGCTTTTGCTCTAAACTCTATCTTTTCACGGTTAAAATCCTTCAACTCCTGATTCAATGGAATATTTCCGATTTCAAGGTAACGTACTGCTCCTTCGATATCCCTTGCCGGAAGCATTTTTCCTGCATTACGTCTACTTGGTGCAAATGGAATATCAATAACACCTGCTTCCACCGCTCTGACAGTACCTACGGCAATGTCTCCGGTACCAAGCTCCAGACACTTGTCCACGATACAAGTGGTCTCCCCTTTGATGATGGCTTTCTCCATATCCAGAGAAGAGGTGCTAAGTTCCTGATCTGCCAGCAGGGAAAGGGCCTGCTTTGTACAACGAAGTCCTTCTGCATTGGCCTCTTTTGTCGGTACTCCCACGGCTTCATGAGGTGTCTTCACGATAACCTTTGTAGCCTTAGCCAATGCCGCAACAGCACTTCCCCATGCAATGACGCCAAATGCTTTTGCCTCGTCCTGAGGGAATCCTCCCATCCATTGATGAAGTACTGTTGTTACCACAACATCATCGTAACCGAATTTTCTTAAGTATTCCTCGGTCAATTCTTCCAGAACACGAAGGGCGGCGATATCTTGAATCAGATTACCGCACTGTCCATATCCTACTGTAATATTCTTAACGCCCTGCTCGGCTGCAAGAAGACTTTCGATGATGGCAACACTGTTAGAAATAGATGGTGGAACCAAGGTTCCGGTCAGCGGTCCATAAGGTTCTCTATTAATAGAAACTCCTGCTTCCTCATAGATACCTGTCAAACGGTCTGTATACTGCCAGTCTCTGATGGTCTTTTCCAATGAAACATCCTTTGCATAAGGGATGTTGTAGGAAATACCGCCGCCTTCATAACTGGTAAACCCGCCTGCATAGGCAATCTCGGTAAGAAGTCTTGCATCCGGCGTTCCATGACGCATCTGGACCGGGGTATTCAGGCTGTTGATGATCTGACGGCAGCCTGCCACTCCATGATTGACGGCCGGGAAGCCATTCAGCATGGATTTATTTTCTTTTTTAGATTCCGCAATGCCGACCTCGGCCTCTTTGTATCTGTTTTGACGTGTATAACTGTCGATTGTGGTAGGCAGTAAATCTGCTTCCCCATTGTCCTGAAGATAGGTCAAAAGCTCGATATGTTCAGGAATCAGGGCGACACCAGCCCTTGGCTGTATTAATGTGACCCTGTCCTTTTTGGCCTGTATCAACTTTTTGGAGAAAATCTTATGATCCGGTAGTGATTTCTGGTATTCGATCGCTTCTTCCAGATTCACTTCTTTTCCGGTAGGCCACTGCTGTAAGATCTCTTCCCGGATGGCATAAAAATCATCATCCGACAATTTTCTATTCTTAATTTCCATAGTTCGTAATCTCCCTTTTCATAATGTCCAAAGCAGCCTTTGGATACACCTTGCTCAACAAGCCCATGGATGCAAGTATATACTTATCATCCACCCAGATATTTGCCTTTTCTGGCAGGAGAGCTTCTGGATGTTCCTTGCGATACAGAGCATAAGAGGCAATTTTTGTAACCTCCCTGGCATGAATCAACGCTCCGCCGGTAACAATTACGTTTTCCACGCTTCTTAAGTCCTTTCCCGTCTGAAGATAGGCCTCTCCCATGGGTGTATATACTTGCTCTATGGTTCCCGCATGTCTGTGTACTGCCGTTTCCACAGCCATGGCAGCCAGCCCATAGTCCAGGCTTTCATATTCCATATCCTCTGGGATTAAATCCTTATGATCATTCAGATGCTTGACCATCTGATTCACCTTTTCCACTGACAGGCCGGCTCTTTTGGCAATCTCTTGTACGCCTCCGGCCTCCAGAATCCCCCCGATGCTGTAACGCATACCGATGTCACCTTCCACCGTACGCTTGGCGTAAGGCTCCTGGATTCCTTTAAATATGGTATTCGCACCGGTGGGACTTCCGTCCGCGATGGAATAGATGTCCGTAGTCGCTCCGCCAAGGTCCACGCCGATCAGATTTCCAATACCAGATTCTCCTTCACAGCCATCCGCCAGCAGCTCCATGGCAGTGAGCATGGCGGATGGTGTAGGCATAATGATATCGGAAACCAAGTCTTTGGCTTCGGTCAATCCTTTTCCCTGTACAATCTTCTTTAAGAAGATTTCACGTATTAATTCCTGAGTGGGCAGAATATTTAATTTTCCTAGTTCGGGCATTACATTTTCACATACAAAAACCTGTTTTTCCTGAAGAATTTCTTCACACTCATCCACACAGCTGCGGTTGCCGGCTATGATAATCGGTGCATCCCAGGTCACTTCTCTCAGCTTTTTGGCATTATGCAGGATGGTTTCGGAATTCCCTCCATCCGTCCCTCCGGACAAAAGGATGATATCCGGTTCTAATTCATTGATTTCACGAATATCCGATTTCGTAATCTGATAGGAATAGGTCTTCATGATTTTAGCACCGGCACCGAGAGATGCTTCTTTCGCTGCCTGCACAGTGAGTTCAGGAACCAGACCTATGGAAATCATCTTTAGACCTCCTGCTGCACTAGAACAAGCATAGGTTTCCGCAAAGTCCACATGTCCTATTTTCCTCTCCAGTATCTCTAAGGCATGGGCAAGCCCATGATTAATATCACTCTCCACGGTTGTATAACTTGCCGCCGTCCCCAGAAGATCACAAGTATCCAGATCTACCGCTGTGATCTTTGTATAAGTACTTCCAAAGTCAATTAATAATACTGCCTTCATATTCTCAGGCCTCCTTTAGGGAAAAAAGGTCCTTTTTCAACTCCTCAATCGTTACCTCAGGCGCGGTACCCGGCCCGAATACTTTATCAAATCCCATGTCTTTGAACCTTTTTTCCACTTCTTCGAAGGGCTGTTTGCCCACGACGATATTTCCACCGACATAAAGCAAAACACCTTTTAATCCTGCCTCATCACACTTTTCTCTTAAGCCCCTGCAGTCGATTTCCCCATGTCCGTAAAGGGAGGATACTACAATTGCATCGGCTCCGGTCTCTATGGCCGCCGAAATATATTCTTCCTGAGAAACCATAACCCCAAGGTTTACAACATCAAAACCAGCTCCGCGAAATGCATGATATAAAATCTTATTGCCGACCGCATGAACATCGGCGCCTATTACCCCAATGACTAACGTTTTCTTTTTCACTTTCTTACAAGCTCCTTTTTCCAATTCCTTCTGTCTGCACTTTAATGGTATCTAATACGCTGCCATCCCTATATAATACCTGGGCTACAACTTGGCTGCCGCCCGTGACAGACTTTGGAATACCCGTAATTTTTTCTGCCATTTCTTTTAACTTTTCTATTTCCACAATGGGCAATCCTGCCGACTTGAGTCTTTCTTTCAACTCTTGTTTCTCGGGATTTACCGCTATTCCTCGCTGGGTCACCACCACATCTATGGTGCTGCCCGGCGTGGATTTACAAATCACTTCATCTACAACCAGCGGAAGTCTCGCCCGTACCAATGGAGCTACAACTATCGATAGCTTTGAGCCGGCAGCCGTATCACTGTGCCCACCGGAACCTCCCATGATATAACCATTGGAGTCCGTATGTACGTTTACGTTGAAATCTGTATCCACCTGAGTCGCCCCCAGGATTACCACATCTAAACTGTCTACCGCACAACTCTTGGCTGACGGACTGGCATAACGGCTGGCTGAAATCTCCTGATGCTTTGGATTCTCCCGTATGGATTTGACCGCATCCAGATCAAAACATTGAACATCCAGGAGGGTCTCAAAACAGCCTTTTTCCGCCATGGAAACCAGATAACCGGTAATTCCTCCCATACAGAAGCTGCCTTTGATCCCTTCTTTCAACATCATGTCTTCCACATAACTGGCGACCGCCAGAGAAGTTCCCCCGGCTCCCGTCTGGAATGAGAATCCATCCTGCAGATATCCGGAGTGTTTTACCACCTGGGAAGCCAGATAAGCGATGCGAAGACCCACGGGATCTTTGGTGATCTTGGTGGTGCCGGACACGATCTTCTCGGCGTTACCTATTTGATCCACACAAACCACGTAGTCCACATATCCCTCGGAAATGGAACTATCTTTCAAGGGATAATCCACCAGATAATCCGTGATGACAATCACCTTATCGGCATGAATCGCATCGGAGAACGCATAGCCCAATGACCCGCAGGCAGAGGGGCCATATTTGCCGCTGCAGTTCCCCATGGGGTCAGCACAAGGAGCCGCTATGAATGCGAGGTCAATATGGGAGGATCCATTTTCCATATCTCCTGCCCGTCCCCCGTGGCTTCTGAAAATCACAGGTTTTTCCATGATCCCCTGGGAAATAGCCTTTCCCACCTTGGCTCCCATGTAATTTACTTCCAGCCCGGTTACGACTCCCTCTTTTATATGATCAATCAGTGGCTCATGGACGTCAAAGACTGAACTTGCGTTTACGGTTATGTCGCGCTTATTCAACTTGGCTATGACTTCCATGACCATATTTAATACATAATCACCATTTCGAAGGTGATGGTGAAAGGAAATGGTCATTCCATCTTTCAGCCCGGCAGCTTGTACCGCCTCTTCTATGGAACTTAACAATTTACTCATCCCAAGCACCTCCAAATATCTGACGCTCCATATCAAGTACCTGCTCCGCCCGTTTCACTACGGGTGCATCAATCATCTTGCCCCGAAGGGAAATGACTCCTTTTCCCTGTCTCTTTCCTTCTTCAATTGCATCCATCACATCATGCGCATATCTTATCTCAGATTCTGATGGGGAAAATACGGCATTTATTGTCTCCACATGTCTGGGAGAGATGACTGCCTTACCGGAGAATCCAAGATCCTTTGCAAATGATGCGTCTTCCTCCAGGCCTTCAAAATCCTCCACATCCGTAAAAGGTGTGTCATAGACCGCTATATTAGCGGCCCTGGCCGCACAGATAATCCTGCTTCTGGCATAGAGTATCTCCGTACCTTGTTTTGTTCTTTTGCACTGTAGATCCGCTGTCAGATCCTCGGCGCCCAAAAGCAGGCCCGCCACCCGGGGATCGGAGCAGGCTATGGAAAAGGACTGCTCGATTCCCAGTGCCGTCTCAATCAGAGGAAGCAATTTTACGGATCCGATTTCCAGACCGTGTCTTTGTTCCACCGTTTCTATGTATTTCGAGATTTTCCGCACATCATCTCCGTGATTTACCTTAGTCGGCATGATGACATCCGGCCGATATGGAATCACCTCATCCAAATCCTGTTTCCAAAACTTGGTATCGATAGGGTTGATGCGGATGATTGTATCGCAGACTTTTGTCGGCATATACTTTAAGGTATTACGTACCATGATTCTGGCGGCATCCTTTTCATCCGGCGCCACCGCATCTTCCAGATCAAATATGATGCTGTCCGCTCCCAGCACATCGCCATTAATGATCATTGACGGCGTGTTTCCCGGTAAAAAGAGCATGGTTCTTCTCATGATAGAACTCCTCCTCTTTTGGCAGCGGTTTCCACACGGGCACGGATGACACAATCCAGTGCCCCTCTGTCCTGTATCATAAGTTTACCGGATTCAATCTGAAGCTCATCCAGGACATCTTCCACGGCAGCCAGAATCACTTCAAAAAACTGATTCTCCACCACGGAATGTATTTCTATTGTCCGTCCCTTTTCCTGAGGTTCTATGGACACTAAGATGTCACTGGACTCCAATGTCCCTGCCACTGCATG
>DVNN01000348.1 GCA_018714325.1 Candidatus Pelethocola excrementipullorum | reverse complement strand
CCATTTGCAGCTTGTGGGCAAGAATCTTCAGCGGAGAAGAAGACATCAAGTGGTGAGGTGTTTAAAATAGGTGCATACCTTCCGCTATCTGGTCCTACTGCAGCGTACGGCATCGAGGGAAAGAATGCGCTTGATATGGCAATTAAAGAGATTAATGAGAATGGTGGATTTAATGGGGTGCCGGCAGAACTGGTAGCGTATGATACACAGTGTTCCGTGGAGGAGGCTGTAAAGGTTGCGTCTAAGTTGCTGCAGGAGGATAAGGTAGACGCGATGATTGGTTCCCTTGTATCCTCTGAGGTCTTTGCAACCGGAAATGTTGTAAATAACGCAGGTGTGTATATGCTGGGTACAGGAACCTCTCCCAACTGGATGGAGGAAGATTGGCCCTACGTATTTAGAGCAGCGATGAACAATGGTGCTTCCGCACCAGGAACGGCGGATATGCTCAAAGAACTGGACTATAAAACAGTTTCTATATTCTACGGACAAGATGATAATGCCCTTTCTACAAAAGATGCATTTTCGACAGCTTGTGAAGAGCGGGGGATTGAGGTAGTAGCCAGTGAGTCCTATGATCAGGGTGACACCGACTTTTCTGCTCAGGCAGCGAATCTGATTAAGGCAGATGCCGACTGTGTATATCTATCCGTACTTGGCGAGACTGCACCTGTTATCGTAAAGCAGCTCAGACAATATGGATACAATGGCATTATTTTCAACAAAGAATCTTTCATGACAGCTCAGATTCCGGTTGCCGGAGAAGAGAATTCCGACCACATTGCGTTTGTGATGCCATACGTAACCTATGATTCCATAGAAGACATTGATATTCCTGAAATTAAGACATTTGCTGAAAAATATGACGCAGCTTACGGTGAAATCAATAAAACGGACTCGGCTTATCGATGCTGGGATGCCATTATGGTAATGTGGGAGGCAAGTAAGATTGCAAAGTCCAATGATTCTGATGCACTTAAAGATGCGACAAACCAGATTTCCGGAATGAAAGGACTTGGTGGAACCATTGATTTCACGGCTGGAAACAGGGAAGGTTATAATAATTATAACAGTTTCATACTAGTGGATGGAAAGAATATTCTCTGGTCGGATTGGATAAAAAATGGTGGTTATGAAGACTTCAAGAATGCGGCAGAAAAATAGGTAAAATATCAGGAGGGGGACTCTTCCCCTCCAATAAAAATGGATAAGGAGAGACTTCTATGTATCTGACATTACTGGTATCCGGGCTTGTGATTGGAAGTATTTATGGGCTGATTGCATTGGGATATTCCTTGATTTATAAATCGTCGGGTCTTCTGAGCTTTGTGCAGGGAGATATTATGACACTTGGTGCATTTTTGGGACTGACATTTTATTCCTACCTTGGTCTGCCTTTTGTTGTCTCACTGTTATTGACGGTGGCCTGTGCGGTGGCACTTGGTTTTGCGTTGGAGAAAGGCGTTATCCGACCGTTGCTGAACAAGAACGTGGCAACGGTGTATATCGTACTTGCAACGATCGCGATTTCTTATATTGTACAGAATGGCTCGATGATTGCATGGGGATCTATCACTTTAAACTTTCCTTCTGTCTTTGGCGTTGGTACGGTGAAGATTGGGAAAATTAATGTACAGCCAGAGGCTCTTATGTGTATTCTGGTGGGCTTCATCTGTATGATTCTGCTCCATTTCTATATGACAAAGACAAAACTGGGGACCTCCATGCGGGCGGCATCGATGGATGCTATGGCGGCGGAGAGCTGTGGAATTGATGTTTCTTTATCAACTGGTATCTCATGGGGGCTTTCAGCAGGGTTAGCAGCGATTGCCGGAATTTTGATTGGACCGATTTATGGGGTATATACTACGCTTGGTGCGGTGATTGGTAGAAAAGGCTTCTCCAGTGCGGTCATCGGCGGATATGGAAACATGTACGGAGCGATTGTGGGCGGACTTATTCTTGGGTTAGTTGAGACATTTTCCGCAAGTCGGGTGTCTTCAACCTATAAAAATCTAATTGCGTATTGTCTGCTGTTGGTATTCTTACTGGTAAAACCTACTGGTATCTTTAATGAAAAAGCAGTTCAGGATTAATGGAGGTGTGATATGAAGTTACAAAAAAATAAACTGACAGCATTAATTCTGATCATGATAGCAATGCTGCTGCCACTGATTTTTAGTGGTTCATCCTATTTTGTATTGATTTTCTGTTTTATAGAAATTTATATTATCGGAGTGTCAGGACTTGATATTTTGTTTGGATATTGCGGGCAAGTGTCTCTGGGACATGCGGCATTTTATGCTATTGGTGCTTATGGATCCGTATTATTACATAAGTACACCGGTATGCCGGTACTGGTGACCATGATAATTGGATCGGCATTGGGAGCAGTCGTTGGGGCCATTGTAGCCTATTCGTGTTCAAAACTAGTATTTCATTTCCTATCACTGGCAACTCAGGCGGTTGGAGAGATTATATATATCCTGGTGTCGCACTCCCCGAACAATGTGACTGGAAATTATGTCGGAATGTATACAGATCCGGTGAACCTGTTTGGATTCAAACTGGACTCTGAATATAAATTCTTTTATTTTGCATTGGGTTGTGTGGTTATCTTTCTTTTGGCAAAACAGTTTTTAGTAAATTCCAAAACCGGCCGGGCATTTACTGCAATCCGGGAAAATGTCCATGCGGCGGATGGTATGGGAATCAATGTACGTGCTTATAAAGTAAAGGCGTTTGCTACCAGTGCATTTTATACAGCATTTGCCGGTGCGATGTTTGCCCATCTGGTTGAGTATGTAAGCCCTGACAGCTTCTTATACAAGCAGTCGGTAATGTTCCTGACAATGTTGTTGTTTGGAGGATCGGGATCACTTTTGGGACCAATCCTGGGTGCGTCTGCGGTACTTCTTGTCAATGAATCACTTCGTTCTCTGCAGGATTATCAGATGCTGGTATATGGAATCATGATGCTGATTGTTATTGTTGTGATGCCAGGCGGTATCTTTGGGTTAGGAAAAGGTGTTATGGCGAAGATTAAAAACAAGAAGTTGAATGGAGGTGAGGCAAATGCTTGAAACAAAAGGAGTTACCATTAAATTTGGCGGGCTAACAGCGGTTAACCACGTGGATATGAAGGTCCGCGCGAATAAGATCACCGGTTTGATCGGTCCTAATGGTGCCGGGAAGACGACGTTTTTCAACTGTATCAGTGGTGTATATACACCCAATGAAGGACAGGTTTTATTCAATGGTAAAAATATTGAAGGCATGAAGCCTTATCAGATCTGTAATGCCGGAATCTCCCGAACGTATCAGGTTATTAACCTGTTTTGGAAGATGTCCGCCATAGAAAATGTAATGGTTGGAATGCATCCACGATTAAAAAGCGGTTTTTTGACCGACTTGATTAAGACACCAGCGGTAAGGGCGGAAGAAAAAATGGTCCGTGAAAAGGCTTATGAGTGGCTTAAGTTTGTGGGGCTTGAGAAGTATGCCGACGACCCGTCAGGTTCGCTGTCATATGGTGGACAACGGCTTTTGGAAATCGTCAGAGGGCTTGCCAGTGATTCTAAGATTTTGCTTCTTGATGAACCGGCAGCGGGTATGAATACCAAGGAAAAAGCTGAATTTGATGAGCTGCTGCAGAAGATTCTGGAAAAAGGTGTGACGATTCTGATGATTGAGCATGATATGAAGCTTGTAATGAATATCTGTGATTACTTATATGTACTGGAGTATGGGAAGTTGTTGGCTCATGGAACTCCCGAAGAAATACAGAATCATCCGGAAGTAATCAGAGCATATCTAGGAGGTGAATAACATGGCGCCAATATTGGAGTTGAAAAATTTTAGTTACTCTTATGGAAGCATTCAAGCTGTAAAAGGGATCGATCTGTATGTGGAGGAAGGCGAGATGGTAACGCTGATTGGTGCCAATGGTGCAGGTAAGACTACCACCATGCAGACAATATCGGGGCTGACCCCGCCAACTGGTGTCAGCGGTGAAATCTGGTTTGACGGAAAGCGGATTGATAAGAAAAAAGGAAATAAGATAACCGCGAGGGGACTGAGCCATGTGCTGGAAGGCAGGCATGTATTCTCAAAGCTGACGGTAGAAGAGAACCTGATGATGGGTGCCTATTTAAGGAAAGATTCATCGGGGGTTAAGGAAGATTTATCTAAGGTCTATGAACTGTTTCCAAGATTGTTAGAGAGAAGGATGCAGCATGCAGGTACATTATCGGGTGGTGAGCAGCAGATGGTTGCAATCGGCCGTTCGATGATGGCAAGACCGAAGATGATCCTGTTGGATGAACCGTCACTAGGATTGGCTCCGATTATCATCAAGGGCATATTTGAGGCGATTGTAGAAATCAATAAACAGGGTACCACTATTTTATTTGTAGAGCAGAACTCCAAAATTGCATTGGCGACGGCCAACAGGGGATATGTAATGCAGACGGGTGAAATCGTATTGATGGATACCTGTAAAAAACTGGAGGCAAATGAAGAAGTGAAAAAGGCTTATCTGGGCGGGGAATAGCAGTGGCGTTATGAATCAAAATTAGAGGACACTTTTCTAAAATTTATTTAGAAAGTGTCTTTTTGTTCCACTGGGAGTCACACTAGTCTATAATAACCTTACAGTCATTGTAAGTGTTCAAATCCACCTCGACATGCTAAGATAATGACATCAAACAAGTGGAGGTATTTGAAGTGATACAAAATATTATGGAAATTGATTCCTTAAAGAAATATTACGGTAAAGAAGATAATCAGACTAAGGCGTTGGATGGCATTTCCTTTCAGATCATGCCAGGTGAATTTTTAGGTATTATGGGAAGCAGTGGATCAGGAAAATCAACCCTGCTTAACTGCATTGCAACAGTAATTAAACCAACCAGCGGAAGAATTTTATTACAGAATACCGAGGTAACGAACTTAAAAGGAAAAAACTTATCAGAGTACCGAGGAAACAGGATTGGATATCTGTTCCAAAACTTTGAGTTGTTGGATAATCTGACAGGACGGGAAAATATCATGCTTCCATTGTCCCTGCACAAAATATCAGAAAAAGAAAGCAATGAGAGGTTACTTCAACTAGCATCTTATTTGGAAATTAACGATGTACTTGATAAATTTCCGGCTCAGATGTCTGGTGGACAAAAACAAAGAATTGCAGCTGCAAGGGCATTAATTCTAAATCCAGAAATTGTGCTGGCTGATGAGCCAACCGGAGCATTAGATTCTAAAAATGCCAAGTTGCTGATGAATAAACTGTCTGGTCTGAACCAGCAGGAAGGATCCACAATCTTAATGGTAACCCATGATTCAAGCGCAGCAAGCTACTGTAATAGAATCCTGTTTATCCAGGATGGAAATATTTTTCATGAACTGCGGAGAGATATACCAGAAGAATCAAGACAGGAATTCTATGAACGAATTCTTAAAGTCATGGCACAGTTAGGAGGTGGAAGTGCAAATGTTCTTTGATTTAGTATCCCGAAACAGTAAGCGGAACCAAAAAGAAAACAGCTTGTTCTTTTCTTCACTGTTGATATCGATCATTGCATTTTACCTAATACTGTCTCTTTCTCACCAGGATGTAATGATTTTTCTGGCAAAAATGGAAAGTGATGCTGTGAACAGAATTCTTGCCATGATTCCACTATTTTATGGAGTAACTTTATTTATTTTATTCTTTCTTGTTTACTTTGCCAGTAAATATCAGCTGGAAAGCAGAAAACATGAATTTGGAATGTATCTGATGATGGGAATGAGAAGATATAAATTGTTTTTCCTGTTATTGGCTGAGGACATTCGAAGCAGTCTGATCGCATTATTGATTGGGCTTCCAATCGGTATAGTAGCTTCAGAATTAATCAGTTTAATCACTGCCAAGCTGGTAGGATTAGGCATTATCGGTCACACCTTTTCCTTATCAGCAGATGCAGTCATATGGACAGCAGCAGGTTTTCTAGTTATAAAATGCATTGTTTTCCTTATATTGAGTGGAAAAATCTCACGTCAGGAAATTGGAGAATTATTAACACCTGCGCCGGTTGGGAGTAAAAAGCAATTTCCATCTGCGGTTTATGCGGTAGTTCTGGTAATTGGAATAGCCTTACTTGGCACTGCGTATTTCATGGCAATACGAGGAATAGCCTGGAACAGATTTGAGGTTATGGCGGTTACACTAGTATGCGGACTTGTTGGTACGCTATTTGTTTTTTGGGGATTAAGAAGTTTCATGGGATTTGCAGCACAAAGACAGGGGAAGAATCGCCGGCTCCATACGTTTACTTTTCGCCAGCTTCAAGAAGATGTAATCCATAAATCTAATTCCATGGCAATTAGTTCGCTCTTGGTATTAGCAGCGTTATGCTGTTTTGGAAGTGGTATTGCCATTGCTATCCATTACAGTGGAACTGAGCAGCATACAATAGATTACACATTTGTAAATGAAGATAATAGCGTTGATTTTCAGAGGACATTAAGTGAAAAAGGTCTAGACGGATTGTTCGATGATATGTTTGAAGTGAAAGTGGGTTATATCAACGCAGCAGAAGAGTTTGACGATGCTTATTCAATGGATTCCGTAATGAACTTTTTAGAACAACAATCCTCTGATAATAATGTTCTGTTAAATAATTTAAGTTATGTGGATTATCCATACCTTATATCTCTATCAGGATATAATCATCTTTTGTCTCTTACAGGACTTCCAGAAATCAAATTAGGTGATAATGAAGTAGCTGTCTATAGGGATACGGAGTTTATAACCCCATCCCAAACAGATATATTAAATAAGATTTTTGAGACAAATCCAGAGGTGCAGATCAACAGAGAACCATATCACTTAACAGGAACCATCCAGAGCAGCAACCGTGTGGTAGATCGCTCTATTACCCTGTCTTT
>DVNN01000347.1 GCA_018714325.1 Candidatus Pelethocola excrementipullorum | reverse complement strand
CCTATTCCACACCATATATCCGCACGAAGCTTTGGTTCTGCCCAGCTGCAGAATTCTGCCACAGATTGCTTTAATGCTGCTTCACTCTCAATGAACGCCTCTGCACTGCTGTTTTCTTTCAGCAATACAAGAAATCTCCGCTCATCCTTCACTATGACATGTTCCAAAGAATAGACCGAATCCTCCAGCATTTCTCCCATCACATTTCCTATAATAAAAGCCTGAAAAGTTGGTTCTAATTCCTCCTGAGCATCCTTTTCATATAGATGGAGAAGCAACGGACAAAATTTGTCCCCGTCCCCATAGTACTTATTTTGCTTCAGCTGTTCCGAATCCGTAATTCTACCTGCTGCCACATCCTCCAGAAATGATCTTTGCATTCGCTTCTTGGTATCTTCCCAAAGGCTGCTTTTTTGTTTATATTCTTCATATTTCAGCAGCTCTTCCACCTTTTTCATTGCATGAAGGATGGTTTTCTCCAACTTTTGATAATCGATGGGCTTTAAAAGGTAATCCACGCTATCCAGATTAATCGCACGCTTTGCATAATCAAAATCTGCGTAACTGGTTAAGAAAATCACTTGTACCGGCAATCTCTTTTCCCTTACCCATTCCATGAGATCGAAGCCAGTTCCCTGAGGCATGACAATATCGCAGATAATAACTTCTATGTGCAGCGTACTTAATAACTGCTTAGCCTGCCGGATATTATTGGCCGAAAAGATTCCTGTGACAGGAAGCTCTTCCCATCTGATATTCCGCTTGATTCCCTCAATCACATAGTCCTCATCATCCACTAACAAAATATTTCTACTATCACTCATTCTAAAACCCCACCACTCTTCATCGGAATATGAATATCTATGATCGCTCCACCCAATGGGCTGTTATCAAATCTAACAATTGCCTTGTCACCATAAAGATAGGCCAGCCGCTTGAGACAATTATTGATGCCCAGATGTTTCCCACTTGAAGTTTCCAGACTTTCATGATTCTTAAGTTTCTCTAATACCCCTTCTTCAAACCCCCGTCCTGTGTCCGAGATGTAGATATTCACATAATCTTCCCCATCTATTAGTTCCGGAAACACGGTGACCGAGATCAACACTTTTTTATCCAGAGTCAAAGCATGCTTAACCGCATTCTCCACGAATGTCTGAATAAAGAAGGGAAAAATCTCAACCATTTTGGTGCTTGCATCCTGCTCAAAATAATAGTCCAGTGCATCGTTGTAGCGCATTTTCAGAATATCCAGATAATTTTTACAATGCCTCAGCTCTTCCGAAATCAGTACCTGATCCTCCGAATTCCTGAAGATATATTGGAGATATCCAGCCGTTGTCTTGGCCATCTTTTTAGCATCTTCGTAGTGACCAAAATCAATCATACTATATACGAAATTCAGACAGTTAAGGTAAAAATGTGGTCTTATCTGCATCTTAAGATAGTTCATCTCCACACTTCTTTTTTCAAGTTCTTGTTCATACAGGGTGAATTTTAACTTTTTTATCTGATGGAACATCTTCCGAAACTGTTCATCCGCCTGTTCGAATTCCAAAATATAATTTGGACTAATATTATAGATAAAATCATTATCATCATATTTTTGTAAATTGGATACGAACTTTTCAATTGGCTTTAATACATAATACCGCAGATACAAGACCATACTCACAAAACTCAGCAGCAACAGAAGGGCCAGACAAAGCAAAAGAAGGGCCACTCCCAGCCATATATTCTGTTCATATGAGTTTGCAATACGGATGGAAATCGAAAACGGGGCCCATTTCAAACTTTCTGTGATGATGGTATCTGGCTCCCACAGCCAATGACTGTCTGAGGATGCAAAACCCTTCCCTTCACCTTTTCCCAAACGGTCTAAGAGCTCACCATCGCTCTCGATTAACTCCACATACCCCTTCTCTCCAAGTTCCAGCTGTTGGAAGGAGCTTAGCAAATCTTCTATGTTTACAATACAGCCGGTATAAACTCCGTCCTTATACCCTATCTTATAAACATAATTGCCTTCTTGGACATTCAGATTCTTCCATTTTCTCTTTATGGAATACGTATACTCTCCATCACTCACCATCTGCTGGATCAAGGTATCTCTGCTTTCTTCGGAAATCTTTAAATTATCATTGATCCCTAGATTCACAAAGTAATCGCTATCTTTAAAATACAGGAAAAATTGGTATTCCGGACCATATTCCCATCGGAACGGAAGCATATCTTCCCGTAGTTTATTCACTGCATAATAGGATGCCACCTCATCCTCATTTTCTTTAATTGCTTCTACATTGCTTTCATAGTCATTATCCATCATAAGCAAAAGTATGCGCCTGCTGATGCGAAAAAACCTGTCATTTAGCTCATCCACATAGAGACTGAACATCCCATGCATATATTCAACATTCTGCTTCTTGATATTATTTAATATGATGCCGCTCAGCAAACAGAATATGATCATCAATGGAATTCCAAGTTTAAATATGGTTCTGCTCCATTGGGATATGTTCTTTTGTTTTCCATACTTTCTTTGTCTCATGATTGATTCTCCTGCTCCTTAACCCTTTACGGCTCCCAGCATGATTCCTTCAGCAAAATATTTCTGCAGAAACGGGTAGATGATGAACAAGGGAAGCATGGCGATAAAGGCAATTGCCATTCTAATTGAAATCGTCGGCATTTTCAAAAGTTCCGCGCCGATGTTTCCAACCGCATTTCCACTTGCCAGATATTGGATATCTGTAATCATCTGATTTAACAGGTTCTGGATACCGTAAAGAGCCTGCCCTTTATTTCCCGTCAAATAGTATAAACCATTTGTCCAGTCATTCCAATATGCAAGTCCGGAAAACAGTCCCATGGTTACTAAGATGGGCTTTCCCAGAGGAAGGACGATCTTAAGATAGATATAGATTTCTTTTGCACCATCAATCCTGGCCGCTTCAAGAAGGGCATCCGGTATGCTATTGGCAAAATAAGTCCGGATAAGCAAGATATTATTGGCGCTTAGCAAGAACCCAGGTATGATAAGAGCCCATATCGTATTTTTTATATGAAAATAATTTACATACATCAGGTAGGTAGGCACAAGACCACCGTTAAACAACATTGTAAAAAACACAAAAAATGTAATCGCCCTGCGGTGAGGCAAATCCTTAATGGTAAGGGGATATGCCATCAGCGATGATAGCAGGAGATTTACCGATGTACCAATTATAGTTACCAGAATCGTAATCCCATATGCCCTGAAGATCTTATTGCTGTTTTGGATAATATACTGATATGCCTGAACACTCCATTTTTCCGGAAAGAATGAATACCCGTTGCGGATCAATGTGGTTTCATCCGTAACAGAGGACATAAATACCAGAAGGAAAGGCAGTATGACAACTAAGGCTAACAGTATCATTACAATATGTATAAAGATTTGAAACTTTTTGTTTTGTCTTGTCTTCATCATTCTAATCCCTTCCTTTCTCTAAAACAGGGCTTTGTCTTTATCTAGTTTTCTGACGGACCAATTGCTCAACATTACGATTAGGAAGCCTACTACGGATTGGAATACACCTGCGGCCGACGACATGCCTACATTACCAAGTTCCAGCAATGCACGGAATACATAAGTATCGATAACATTGGTCGTGGGCTGAAGAATTCCAGAATTCATAGGCACCTGATAGAACAACCCAAAATCGGAGTAAAAGATGCGTCCTATACTGAGAAGGGTCAGGGTAATAATGGTCGGTACCAGGCTGGGAAGGGTGATATGTTTGATTTCCTGCCACTTGGATGCTCCATCCAGACGGGCCGCCTCGTAAAAAGCAGGATCAATTCCGATGATCCCCGCGATATAAATCAAGCATCCATACCCCACCCCTTTCCAGCAATTGACGATGACCAGGATAAATGGCCAGTATTTGGGGTTCGAATACCAGGATATTTGGGATAGACCAAGGGGTTCCAGAATCGAATTATTAATCAGACCGTTCTCTGTGCTGAGAAGAGCATAGACAATATAGCTAAGAACAACCATGGACATCAAAAAAGGAAGTAAGATAACGCTTTGATACATTTTTTTGGCTTTCTTATTCCTCACCTCACAAATCAGAATGGCTATGAATATGCCGACAACCGTATTGACCACGATAAATCCAAGATTATACAATAAGGTATTTCTCGTTATGATCCATGCATCCTTGGTCGCAAACAAAAACTTGAAATTATCCAGCCCTGCAAATGGACTGGCCAGAATACCGGTGCTGAAATTCACTCGTTTAAAAGCTATTACAATACCAAGCATAGGGAGGTAATTATTAATAATAAAATAAATACATCCTGGAAGCAGCATCAGGTATAAAGGTAAGAACCTTTTATAGGAATTCAATCGCTTTTTCTTACTCATATGATTTCTCCTTTTATCAAGTTACGCCTCAGCGTATAAAGCTGCCGTAAAACAGTAATCTGATTTACGGCAGCTATTTTCTTTACCTGTTACTTACCGGAAAGCCATTCATTCAACTGTTCCTGTTTTGCAGAAATCAGGTCGTTAATGCCTGCCGCTTCCAATGCGTCCAGGAATTGTGGAATGTACTCCTTGGGATCCACAGAACCACTGCTGATAGGACCATCATATTGTTTCACTACATTTGAAACATTTGCTATCTGGGTTTCTAACCCCTTGTTGTCAAAGATAAATCCCAATGCCTTCGAATCCTTTGCCTCATCGTTAAAGGCTTCCACCTGTTTCCAGATTCCCGGTTCGCTGCCATTCCAGCTATGGGCGATAAATTGATTAGGAAGCTCCCATCCCAGGTTTAGGCTGTAACCAACAGTATCCGCAGACAAACCTTCCGGATAGTCTATGATATCATTTTCCTGATCTATGATCTGATAATCGGTTCCTTCTTCGCCCCAATTCAGCAGGTTCATCACTTCAGGACTTCCATAGATATAATCCAATACCTGCATTGCCTTATCAGGATTCTCACTGTTTTGTGCGATGGCGAATATAATACTGGAATATGCATCACTCTTCTTAATGGCATAATCTTCGAATTTTACCATCTCGTATTCATAGCCTGTGGTGCTGGAGAATTCAATGGGTGTGGCCGGATGATAGATATAGAATGTAGAAAATACATTTCCGGCTTTTAACATGGTTCTCCAGCCTTCGGTGTTGGTTGCAGCATCTTTATTGATATATCCTCTTTCATACCAGTCATGAAGCATTGTTGCCGTTTCCATATACCAGTCAGATTCGTAATAGTTTTCAACGGTTGTATCTTCCAAAGGATTCATTAAAACGCCGCTGGAGACATCTCCCAGACCATCTACGGAATTTAATCTATTCAATGGAGAATCGGTATCGCCTGCCTCGGAATATAGCATTGTCATATCAGGTTCTCCTGCCTTGACAATTTCATATACCTTCTCCATGTCTTTTGGTTCTTTAATCGCGCTCACATCAATATTGTATTTTTCCACAAGATCTTTTCTCATGTATACAGCAGGAATTGCTCCCCTTTCAATCTGGGCGGGGACTCCATATAAAAAGCCATCCACAGTGTTAGTCTTCAAAATATCCATGCCGAATATTTCTTTCAGATTTGTGCCATATTTTTCTGCCAGTTCCGTCATGTCCACAATCTGTCCCGCATTAACATACTGCATCGCATCCGTTGGGGAACTGTAGAAGAAATCAATCTTTTCATCGCCTGAGAGCATTAATTTTAACTGCTGCTCGGCGCTTCCCCAGGGAAGTACGACCAAATCCATCTTCGCATTCAGTTCTTTTTCCAGAATCGCGTTTACTTTTTCTTCAATTCTCTCTTCATCCGCCTGAGCAGTTCCTCTCATAACGAATGTAACGGTATAAGGTTCCTCTTTGGAGTCTTTATCCCCAGAAGCCTTTGAATCAGTCGGTGTTTTTCCACACCCCATCAGTGATATGCCCAAAACACAGGCAAACATCAAGCTTACGAACTTCTTTTTCATACATTTCCTCCTATTCGTTGATCTTCCAACATTTATTGATACTTCTATTTTAGTTTTTCCGTTTCTATAGTTCTATAACTCACTTGACCTCTTTTTGTTGTTAATCTGACATTCTGATGATACCAGGGGCAAAAGGTCATGCGTTTCATGCTTGCATGAAAAAGCATGAGTTTGGGACCCGCAAAACATGAGAAAGTAGCCCGAATAGGGCGGATTTCGAATGTTTTAGAACTGCGTGAGCACAAAGTGCGTAGCAATTCGTAGGTATCATGGGGTCAAAATACCTTTTGACCCCTAAATCACAATGATTAGGGAGGAAAGAGAATGAAAAAAAGAAATTCGGAAGCGTATGCGATGAT
>DVNN01000346.1 GCA_018714325.1 Candidatus Pelethocola excrementipullorum | reverse complement strand
GATGGTGATTGACCAGTACGAACAGCTTCAGGATCTATACCAGGACAACCATGGGCAGCTTATTCAGTTCTCTCTTCTGAATATCATGAATGAAATCTTGACAAAAAGTGAATCAGGACTTGTGGTACATGAGTCAGGTTCCCGCTATCTGCTTCTCTTTTACAATGAGAAAGAGACCCGTTCCTTTCACCTGATCACAGGAGTGCTGGACGAGATCCAGACTGTCCTGAAGAACTATTTCAATGTCATCCCGCATTTCTGTATCAGCGAAATGACCCAGGATCTTTCCCGTCTGCGGATCCTGTATCAGCAGTGCCTCCTGTTGGACGAACAGGAATTCTTCCTTTTCCCCGGTTCCGTAAACCATTATGACAGTTCGTGGAAGACCTCACTGTGCCAGGCATTGCTCACACGCACCAGGCATACCCTGAACACTTTCATGGATCCCGGCTTTACTTCCAGTTTCCTCCTGCAGCCTCTGGAAAAACAGCTTAAGGAAGAGCTCTCGCCAAAAGCGGTGCTGAATATTTTTTATGACAGTTATATTGTCTACCTGCACAACCAGTGCCCCAGTGATGATGACTCCTATATATGGGTACGCGATTTTCTGCAGACGCTCTCTGCCTGCAAAAACTATTATGAGATGCTGGAACAGTTTGTGGCACATGCACAGAAGCTGGAAAGATTATCCCAGGAGCGCATGTCCTGCAGCCGCGAGATCCTCCAGGCCCTGCAGTTCCTCCAAAATAATTACAACCGCCAGATCACGCTGAACGAGATATCCAACCTGGTTGGACTAAGCCCTAACTACTTCAGCAGTATCTTTAAAAAAGAGCTGGGGACTTCCTTTTTAGAGTATCTGAATCGTTACCGTATTGAAAAGTCCATGAAACTTCTGCAGAATACTTCCATGAAATCCTACGAAATAGCCTATGCGTGCGGATTCTCTGATGAGGGCTATTATGGAAAGACTTTTAAGAAGTTTACAGGTAAGACACCAAATGAATATAAAAAATCCTGTGTTTTCACTACATCCACTGAGTAAAGGAGTACCTGTCCATGTTCCGACTGCTGAAAGACAAAGCCATCAGCCTGAAACTGAAATCCAAACTGATCCTGTCGTTTATGCTTACAAGTGTGTTTATCCTTCTGTTGTTTGCCCTGTTCTTTTACCGTTACACCTCCACCACGCTCCTGCAGCAGTCAGAAAAGGCCACGCTCAGCTCCCTGTCACAGCTTGAGGTCAATCTCACCACTGTATTGAACACAGTAAATACAGTGAGCAGGAACATCCTGGTGTCCTCCTATTTCTCCGAAGAAATGAAGCTGGATCAAATCAACTCTCCGGACGATGTGCAGTTTGTCAACGATGTATATGACTACTTTTCCGAAATGATGACAAGCTACGACTACATACATTCCATTCTCTATTACGGTGACGACGGTGTTATCATCGGTTCCAGTGACAATAAGAATTATTTTAACTTTGATAGGAACCTGTCTAACTTTTTCTACCAGACCCAATTGAAAAAGGCCCTGGAGGAGAATGGAGGCCCCGTAGTATGCGGCAGTCTAAGATACAGTGATTTCTTCGGCGGAAGCTATTCCGGCAAAATGGATACTCGCTACATCACACTGGGCAGAAGGCTTCAGACCATTGGACAGACCTCCGGGTATGTAGTCATCAACATCCGGGAATCTTACCTCCGTTCCCTGTATCATGATGACAAGAAAAATGTCTCAGGAGAAAGCCTGCTGCTGGATGCCCACAGTCTTGTCATCTCCTCTGAAAACAAGAAACTTATCGGCACAAAAGCGCTGACCAGTCCGCTGGATACGGACAACACCGTACACCTTACCCTGTCTTTGGGAGACAATGACCTCCTGAATAAAAACAACCAGATCATCTATTATCCCTATGAACATTACGGACTGTCCATTATCTATGAAATGCCCTATGACATCCTTTTTGAAAACATTCATCAGCTAAAGGACCTGATCATCACACTACTAGCTGTCTTTCTTGTCCTGGCCCTGATTATCAGCCTGTTCTGGATATATGCCATCACAAAACCGCTCAACAGCCTGATCGCTGCCATGAAGACCATGGGAAGCGGGCAGATTGGCATTAAGATGGAGGCTGCCGAGGTATCGGACTTTAAATTCCTTACAGATCAGTTCAACCAAATGTCACAGAACATCCGGCATCTGATAGATGAAAATGAAACCATACAGGAGGAGCGCCATGAGCTTGCAGTGCAGAATCTGCAGAACCAGCTCAGTCCTCATTTTCTTTACAATACGCTGAACACCATCAAATGGATGGCCATTGTAAGCAAAGCCACAAATGTCGCTGACTGCGTAACTGCCCTGGGCAATCTTCTGCAGCCTCTTTTCAGGAATACAAAGACAACCTGGCCTCTTCAGGACGAGCTGAACTACCTGAAAAATTATCTGTGTATTATGAATTACCGGACAGGAACACCCATTGACTTTTCCTCTGAGATCGACCCGTCCATCCTGCCCTGCATTATGCCCAAATTCATTCTGCAGCCTTTATTGGAGAATGCCATATCCCATCAGAACCCTTCCCCGGAGGTAAAGAACACCATTACCCTTACCGGGTATCGGAAGGACAATATCATTTTCCTTGTCTTGAAGGATAACGGCCTGGGCATTGCCCCTGACAGACTGCAGATCCTCCAGGAACTCCTGGCCTCCAATGAGGACTGCACCAAACCTCTTGACCGGGCATCCCTGCCCCAGGGAGTCGGCATCGGCATCCTGAACACGAACCGCCGCATCAAGCTCCAGTACGGTAATGCCTGTGGGCTCACCATCACCTCAACAAAAGGCTGCGGAACTTCCCTCACACTGACGCTTGTCAACGTGACCGAGGAAGTATAAAAACAATTCCGGTCAGTACCGCCTCCTGCAAAAAGGCGTTGCCCTACCAGTGCGTGTCTGGACACGCCCCAGGGCAGCGCCTTAAAAGGGCTTTCTATTTATTTGCAAATTCCTTTGCTGTCTTCTGTGCTTCGGACCAGATGCCTTCCATTTCTTCCACTACATCTGCATATCCTTTTTCCTCCACTGACTGTATAAATAATTCTTTCTTTGCTTCAAAATCTTTAGGGTCTGACATGATCACATCCGCAACCCCGACCTTTACATACTCATCCACCTGGGCAGATAAATTCTTTGTCTCGTCAGAAGGTTCCTTGATAAGATTGGGTGTCAGGTCCACTTCTGTACTCAGTTTATATTCACCGGACGTGATTTTGGATTCAATGACCTGTCCCGGATACTGGGCATCCGCAACACCGCTGTCCGCAATGAATAACTCGTCAATCTTGGTTGTTGATTTCATAACTTCCTCTGCTGCCTTTAACAGGCTGGCTGGATAGCCGTCAGATAAAATCTGGCTGGAGCTGAAGCCTGAAAGCTTTGTATAGGCAAAACCTTCACTCTGCGCATAGGTTGCGTTGGCAGCAACGCCGTCGCGGTACTCTTTTGTCATCTGCGGAACACCGTCCACCTCTTCCCAGTGCACGCCCTTCACACCGCTGTTCAGAAGCCTTGCGCCTTCCTCGCTGAACAGATAATCAATCATCTCAATGGCCTTCACCGGATCCTCACAGTTCTTTGTCAAAGCCAGAGGATAATCCTGTGCCCATCCAAAGGGTTTGTCACCGTCATAGGCGCCGTACATGTAGTCCAGGCCGGTGGGAACGATCTCAAATCCTTTTTCTGGCGTTCCGGCTGCGGCATAAGCGTCATTTGCTGTGTTATACAGCCAGTTGGCATAGGTCACAAAGGTCTGTCCATTTTTCAGTTTATCCATATAGTTATCATATTTCTGGGTAAAGATTTCAGGGTCCAGGATCCCCATGTTATATGCTTTGTTATAAAATTCCATACAGTTCCAGAATGGCTCGGAATAGTAGGTTGCCAATGGTTCTTTATTTACCATGTCATAGCACATGCCGTAGGACCAGTTTGTAACCCCTGACATGGCCTGATATGGAATGGTCCACATCCAGAGTCCCCAGTCACTCCATCCTGAAATTGCATAAGTCTTATTCCCATTCTCTGTCTCCGGCTCTGCATCCTGCATCGCTTTTAAAGCTTCCAGATAATCGTCTGTACTCTTAATCTCCGGCGAACCGATTTCCTTATATAAGTCATACCTGGTATACAATGCCAGATTGGCGCCGGAACGGTCCACCACCTTCTTATCCGTTGCCTTGTTGATCTGAACAGGAAGATAATACAGTTTCCCGTCGTTGCTCAGGAACTCTTTGGAGTATTCAATGGCATCTGCAAATTTTTCTTTGATATTCGGCGCATGTTCCTCAATCAAGTCATCCAGTGCAATGAGCTGTCCACTCTGCAAAAGCGCCTGGGCATCCACGCCCAAATCTCCGTAATTGCTGTTTACAATACCCGGAAGGTCACCACCTGCCAGCAGCACTTTAAACTTCTGCGCATCACCGTTAATGACATTCAGTCGCACCCCTGTCTTTTCCGCTATGGCATCCGCTATGGTGGTATTCTGAGGGCCTGTCTCCAGTGCATCTTTATCCCAGAAGGTGATTTCCACTTCACCGCCTGCACTGCTCTCTTTTCCCTCTTCCTGTTTTTCCGTATTTTCTCCCGCGTCTTTTTTACTCTCGCCTTTGCCCCCGCATCCTGCAAGCATGGACACTGCCATAGCTGTACTTAAAAATATGGCAGAAAGTCTTTTCATTCTTTTTTTCATACTCATTCTCCTTAATCCTGTATTTTTTTCGCTGCACTCATCCCTTGACTGCCCCCATCATGATGCCCTTTACAAAGTGTTTCTGCAGAAATGGATATACACACATAATTGGTACGGTCGCAATCACCGTAATACACATTTTAATTGCCATTGGCGTAATTTTTACAGCATTTGCTGTGTCAGCCATGGTCTGTGATGATACGTTGGCCACATTCTGGGCCTGGTTGATATAATTGTAAAGTATCATCTGCATTGTCTGTAAATTTTCATCATTTACTAAGAAGTAATTATCTGTCCAGTTGTTCCACTGCGCCACAGCGGCATAGATTGCAATAGTAGCCACAATGGGCTTGCACAGCGGGAAGATAATGGAACAGAATATCCTGAAATAACCGGCCCCGTCAATTCTCGCTGACTCCTCCATGGAAATGGGCAGAGACTCCATATACGTTTTGATCAAAATCATATAATATGCAGAAACTGCTGTGGGAAGGATATATAGTAAAAAATTATCCTTCAGCCCGTATGTCCGCATGGTCAGATACCAGGGGATCAGCCCGGCATTAATATACATTGTGATAACAAAAAAGCGGTAAACAAATTTTCTTGCAAACATCTCCTGCTTTGTCATCAGATACGCCAGAAATGACGTCCATACCACTGTGAGCGTAGTCCCTAAAACAGTTCTCGCCACAGAGATTCCAAAGGCTCCCACAATATTATTCAGAGAAAAAAGCGTCTTATAAGTCTGGAGGGAAAAGCCCTTTGGCAACAGAACCACCTTTGATGCCAGTTCCGGATTACTGATGGAATAAATGACCACATAGTAAAATGGATAGATACAGGCAATCATGATCAGGATAAACAGCAGGTAAATGATTGCGTCAAATACTGTGAATTTCTGTTTCATTTTTTCCTCCTATACGATTGACTCGCCTCTGACTTTTTTGGAAAGCTGATTTGCCCCAAACAGCATCGTCACACTGAAGAGTGTCTTCAGCATACCCAGCACCGTTGAATAGGAGTAGTCATTAATCAGAATACCTACTTTATAGACATAGTAATCAAGAACCTCAATCCTGTCCGCAACCAATGGATTGAAGAATACAAAATACTGGTCGAACCCATTGTTCAGAAGATTACTGATACTCAGCAGTAAAAGCACAAAAAATGTAGGATACAGGCTTGGAATCGTAATATTCTTAATCAGTTGGAACCTGTTTGCCCCATCCACTCTGGCCGCCTCGTAGAGTTCAGCATCAATACCAGCGATTGCTGCTATGTAGATGATCCCATTCCACCCCACTGATTTCCAGATACCCAGAACCCACTGCATCCACCATACCGCGTCATTCTCTCCCAGGATATTTGTAAAAGCCTTTGTTGAACCCAGCATTTTCAGGACATTGGAAATCAGTCCCTCATTGGAAAACACAGCAAAACTCAGTGCAAATACAATGATCCAACTTATAAAATATGGCAGCGTGGTTGTCGTTTGTACGAATTTCTTAAAAAACGGCCTCCGTATCTCATTTAAAAATATAGCAAAAAACATAGGTATCGGTGCCGCGAGCAGTCCCAGACCGCTCATAACCAGCGTATTGCGCAGGACTCTTGACAAATCTCTCCAGTCACTGAAGATTTTCATAAAGTTCTTAAGTCCCACAAACTCCATATCACTCAGCGCCAGTCCCGGCTTATAATCAAAAAAGCCATACATCCAGCCAAATATAGGTACATAAGCAAATGCAAATACAAAGATTATGAAGGGCAGGGCCATGAAAAAAAGCCTGTACTTTGGTTTTATCTTTCCAGCCCTAAATTTTCCCAATTTCATTCCTCCTCTCTTATTTTATACGCTCCGGATTCGTATCTCTTGTTGATGGTTCTATTATATTATCCGGGAAAGGGTGTCTCAATGGAGAGAATTATGATTTTCGGGAGAAAATTCATCTGTTAAAATAAGTAATTTCCATGAAGCAGAAATTGGTTATTAATTTAAAATAAAAAATAGGGAATTTTTATGATTTTTAGGAAATTTATTGATTTGTTATACTTAGAGTGATTGATAAATAGTAACGATTCCGTAGTTCTCGCATTTGCGGGCTCAAAAAGAGAAGCCTTTTTTTGAGCCTAAAAATAAAAAGTGTAAAAAATAATTCCATAAAAAACACCTCCAGATGAAATCAAAGCGCTGCTAGGCATGATTCCTTCTGGAGGTGTTTCTATTTTTCGTTGGAGAGGCTAAATTTTGTCATTGTCAGACAGCCTCTTTCTTATGTTCTCCTATTTATAACATTGTCTCAAGATTTTTACGTATGGCTAGGATGAAGTCCTGGCTGTTCAGGACTTCCGGATTCTGGATGGATGTAATCAATGCCAGATCCTTGGTCATCTTACCACTCTCAATGGTATCGAGGGTTGCCTTTTCCAGTTTGTCCGCAAAATCCATCAGTTCCTTGCTGCCGTCCAGCTCGCCACGCTTACGAAGCGCCCCGCTCCAGGCGAAGATGGTGGCTACAGAGTTTGTGGATGTTTCCTCACCTTTCAGGTGCTTATAATAATGACGCTGCACAGTTCCATGAGCAGCTTCATACTCATACTTTCCATCTGGTGATACTAAAACAGAAGTCATCATGGCCAGGGAGCCGAAGGCTGAAGATACCATATCACTCATAACATCACCGTCATAGTTCTTACAAGCCCAGATAAAGCCGCCTTCTGCCTTCATAATACGTGCCACGGCATCGTCGATTAAGGTGTAGAAATAAGTGATGCCCACCTCTTCAAACCTGGCTTTATACTGGTTTTCATATAAATCGGCAAAGATATCTTTGAATCGATGGTCATACTTTTTGGATATGGTATCCTTGGTGGAGAACCACAGATCTTGTTTGGTATCCAATGCATATTCAAAACAGCTCTTCGCAAAGCTTTCTATGGAGTGATCCAGGTTATGTAGTCCCTGTACAATACCACAGCCATCAAAGTTATGAACGGACACAGTCTGCTCTGGGGATCCATCTGCCGGCACATACACAAGTTTTACTTCACCTGCTCCTGGTATAACCATCTCTGCGTTCTTATACACGTCGCCATAGGCGTGTCTCGCAATGGTTATGGGCTTTTTCCAATTTTTCACACAAGGCTCGATTCCTTTTACAACAATAGGGGTACGAAATACGGTTCCGTCCAGCATGGCACGGATTGTTCCATTTGGGCTTTTCCACATCTCTTTCAGGTCGTACTCTGTCATACGGGCTGCATTGGGGGTGATGGTGGCACATTTTACCGCCACGCCGTATTTCATGGCTGCGTTTGCAGAATCAATGGTAATCTGGTCGTCTGTCTCATTACGGCGTTCCAGTCCGAGATCATAATACTCCGTATTCAACTCAACGAAAGGCAGAAGCAATTCGTCTTTGATCATCTGCCATAATATACGGGTCATCTCGTCTCCGTCCATTTCTACCAGTGGTGTCTGCATTCTGATTTTTTCCATAATGTCCTCCTACATTTCGGTCTTTTGATGAAGCAGTGTATCGATATCATACTGCTTCAGATTTTCCATAGTGTTTAGTATGTGCTGGGTGGCAAGACGTTCTGCCCTGTCCTCATCCTGATCCCGGATGGCATCCAATATGCCCTTGTGCTCATCACTGCTCATGGTAGAACGCCTATGGTTCTGTATGGTCAGTTTTCTCACCTTCTGCACGTATTGATGATACTGTGATAATAAGGCGGACAGCATTCTGCTGTGGCATGCTTCATACAGCAGTTCATGAAAATGAGTATCCTGTTCATATACCCGTTCATAGTGCTCCCTCTGGGCATGAAACTCAGACAGACAGATAACCTCCTCCATGGTAGCTAATTCTTCCTCAGTCACTCTTTTTGCGGCCCAACGGGCACAAAGGCCCTCCAGCTTCGAACGGATGATATAGATATCCTCCACGTCTTCTGCCGCAATCCCTTTCACAAATGCACCCTTATTGGGTATGATGTTCACAAGGTCTTCCAGCGCCAGCTGCCGCAAAGCCTCACGGACCGGCGTTCTGGAAACCCCTAACTTCTCACCCAGAGAGGCTTCTACCAGTTCCTCTCCTTCTTGATATGCTCCACTCAATATCTCATCCCTGATGCTTTGATATACTTTTCCACGCAGGGAAGAACCCGAACTTGTCATAATAGCTTTCTCTTTGCCTCCATAACTATCTTTCTACTTCGTAAACTCATCTTACCACGAAGCCTGCAAAAGATATTATAATGTAATATTCAGCCGTTCACAAGTCTCTTTTATGTTATTTTCCAACTCCTCGTTAGTCATGACTGTAACACGGCCGTCTTCGTACTGATGATCCACCCATGCTTTCACCATGGCAACCAGTTCACAGGACTTCTCGACTTGCCTTCCTTCGGACAGTCTGTAATGGGCATTGACCCAATGAGCGATGCCGGCTAGACCAGATGTATTGGAGACTGCCACCTCCGCCGGACGATTCAGAATCTTTTCCGTATCAAAGATATTGTAGATCTCTTCATTCTTCAATAGCCCATCCGCATGAATTCCCGCACGGGTGATGTTAAAATGTTTTCCCACAAATGGTGTCCGTTCCGGAACCTCATATCCGATCTCTCGCTCATAGTATTCTGCAAGTTCCGTGATGACCCTTGGATCCATACCATCAAAGCCACCTTTTAGCTGAGCATATTCAAAGACCATTGCTTCCAGCGGGGTATTCCCGGTACGTTCACCGATTCCAAACAAAGAACAGTTCACTCCGCTGGATCCGTAGAGCCAGGCTGTGGTGGAATTGCTGACGGCCTTATAGAAATCGTTATGGCCATGCCACTCAATCAGTTCGCTGGGAACCCCGGCGTGAGTCATGATACCATAGATAATCCCCTGCACAGAACGTGGAATCACAGCACCTACATAGTTGACACCATACCCCATGGTATCACAGCAACGTACCTTAATCGGGATTTGATATTGTTCCATCAATTTCATCAATTCCAGGCAGAATGGTATTACGTAACCATAGATATCCGCCCTCGTAATATCCTCCAGATGACATCTGGGGCTGACTCCTGTCTCCAGACATTCCCGAATCACACTCAAATAATGCTCCATCGCTTCTTTTCTGGTCATCTTCATCTTATAAAAGATATGGTAGTCAGAGCAACTTACCAGTATACCCGTCTCCTTCATGCCCAGATCCTTTACCAGCTGAAAATCTTTCTTGCTGGCCCGGATCCAGCTTGTTACCTCCGGAAACTCATAACCACGCTCCATACACTTATAGACCGCATCCCGGTCTTTTTTACTATAGAGGAAAAATTCTGACTGACGGATCTTACCGGATGCCCCACCCAAACGATGGAGATAATCATAGATGGTTACTATCTGTTCCGTGGTATATGGAGCCCTGGACTGCTGCCCATCGCGGAACGTGGTGTCCGTTATCCAAATATCGGTGGGCATGTGGTGGGGCACGATACGATCGTTGAATGCAATCTTCGGTACCTCACTGTAAGGAAACAGGTTGCGGAACACATTAGGTGTTTCCACATCCACAAGCGGGTACATATGCTCTTCCAGCTCCAAAAGATTTGTTTTTCCATTCATTTTCACAGCTCTATTTTCCATAGTTTAATCTCCCTCACAATTGTATCTCTGTATCATTGTATACAATAGTACAATTGCGAAGAAGATTTGTCAATCCTTTCTTTTCTAAATTATAAATTTTTTCATAGATTTTTAGGTGGCTAGAAAACTTTCAAGCTGAAAAAGTCCATATCCCTGCTGGTTATGGGGCAAGCCCAGATTCTGAGCCGTATATAACAACCTCTCTTTAATCTCGACATTGGTCAACCTCGGTGTTTTTTCCAGAAGTAACGCGATTCCGCCGGAAACTCTTGGGGTTGACATGGAGGTTCCGCTTTTCGCCACATATCGGTTAGGCCTGATTGCACAACTTATGATGTTCTTACCCGGAGCCACGACATCCGGTTTACAGATACAATCCCTGGTGGGTCCTCTTCCGGAGATGGGAAATGCAGAGGTGATCATATCAGAAGATCCCACCGTTATAACCTTCTTACTACTTCCCGGAGCGGTGATACTCCCGGCCCTCGGCCCCATGTTGCCGGCGGCCACAACGACTACCAGTCCGGCATCCCAGACCCTGTCAACCGCATCGATCAAGGCCTTATGTGTCCGATAGTCATTTTCCGTAGTCCCTACTGATATATTGACAATCCGTATCCCGTACCGCTCTTTGTTCGCCAGCACCCAGTCAAGTGCCTCTAACACCACCTCTTTCTGCCCATTTCCATATTGATCCAACACCTTTAAGGAAATGATGGAGGCTCCCGGAGCGACTCCCCTGTACCGGCCATTGCCCGCTCTCCCATTCCCTACGGCAATTCCTGCAGTATGTGTGCCATGACCATTATTATCATAGGGAATATCTCTTTGATCTATGAAATCCCGGAATGCTAAAATCCGGTCATCAAAATCCATATGTGGAAAAATACCGGTATCCAAAAAAGCAATACCAATATTTTTCCCGGTTAAATGATGCTCCATCTGTTATGCCTCGTTTTTTTGTATTCCTTATATCATATGCATGGAAATCAGCAGAAGCAATATGGCTTATGACGACAGTAAAATTCTATTTTTTTCTATCGTTCGTATGCTTGCGCATAAAAAGGCTGTGACCTTTTCAACAGTCACAGCCCCTTTTACGATATCTCCATCTATCCCCGGCTTACTATATTAGTTTCTTTAATAATTCACCGGCCATGGCAGGATTAGCCTTCCCTCTCATCTCTTTCATCACCTTGCCCACCAAAAAGCCCAGAACCTTTTCCTTTCCGCCTCTATAATCATCGGCAGCTTCCACATTCTCAGCCAGGACTTTCTTGATTGCCTCTTCCAGAAGTCCCGTATCATGGACAGTCTTCAGCCCGTGTTCCTCCACATAAGCATCTGGATCCACATCCTCTAGAAAGACCTTCTCAAACACCTCTTTTGCCACCGTGCTGTTGATGGAACCATCCTCCGTCAGATTAATCAACTTCGCCAGGTTTTCCGGTGAAAATGACAAATCCTCCGGATCTTGTCCGTGCTCCTTTAGAAGCCTTAAGGTTTCGACCATCAACCAGTTAGACACCTTTTTGGGGTTCTTACAGATGGCTACGGTAGCCTCAAAGAGATCTGCCAGCTTTTTGGAGCCAGTGATGATTCCCGCATCATAGGACGGCAGTTGATACTCCGCCTCATAACGTCTCTGTTTTTCAGGCTGAAGCTCCGGAAGGGAATCTTTGATCCCATTCATCCATTCATCACTGATGAGCACCGGAGGCAGGTCTGGATCTGGAAAATAACGGTAATCCTGAGCATCTTCTTTAGAACGCATGGCATAGGAATATTCCTTGTTATCGTCCCATCTTCTGGTCTCTTGTACAACCCTTTTCCCCTCTTCAATAAGCTCAATCTGTCTGGCCCGCTCTCCTTCGATTGCCCTTGCGATGGCTTTAAAGGAGTTCAGATTCTTCATCTCGGTACGAGTGCCGAACTCTTCTGCTCCCACTTCCCGTACGGACAGGTTAACGTCAACTCTCATGGATCCTTCCTGAAGCTTGCAGTCAGAGGCGCCCAGATACTGGATCATCAAACGCAGTTTATCCAGATAAGCCACCACCTCCTCGGCACTTCTCATGTCCGGTTCCGATACAATCTCAATCAACGGTACACCACTTCTATTGTAATCCACAAGGGAGCAGTCATCCCATTCATCATGGATCAGTTTTCCAGCGTCTTCTTCCATATGAATCTCGTGAATCCGCACCTTTTTAGATCCTCCGGAGGTTTCAATCTCCACCCAGCCATCGTGGCAGATTGGCAGATAGAGCTGTGAAATCTGATAGTTCTGAGGATTGTCGGGATAAAAGTAATTCTTTCGGTCAAATTTACAATATTGGTTAATCTGGCAGTTGGCCGCCAAACCAACGGCCATAGCGTACTCCACCACCTGTTTATTCAACACCGGGAGAGAACCTGGCATTCCGGTACATACCGGGCAGGTATGCGTATTGGGATCACCGCCAAATTCGGTGGTACAGCCACAGAAAATCTTAGTCTTTGTGGCAAGTTCTACATGGACCTCCAGTCCGATGAC
>DVNN01000345.1 GCA_018714325.1 Candidatus Pelethocola excrementipullorum | reverse complement strand
TCATGTTTTGCGGGTCCTAAACTCATATTTTTTCATGCAAGCATGAAAAACATGACCTTTTGACCCTGGTATTATAGTATTTCAAAACAAAGGAGATTTTTATGAAAGGTATTATATTAGCGGGAGGTTCCGGCACACGCCTTTACCCTCTTACTATGGTAACATCCAAACAGTTACTGCCAATCTACGATAAACCTATGATCTATTATCCGATGTCCGTTCTGATGAATGCCGGCATACGAGATATTCTGATCATTTCCACCCCTCAGGATACTCCACGCTTTAAAGAATTACTAGGCGATGGACACCAGTTTGGTGTAAACCTGTCCTATGAGGTACAGCCAAGCCCAGACGGACTGGCACAGGCATTTATTATTGGTGAAGAATTCATTGGCAATGATACGGTAGCCATGGTATTAGGCGATAACATCTTCGCCGGACACGGCTTGAATAAGCGTTTAAGAGCTTCGGTGGAAAATGCTGATTCCGGAAAAGGTGCCACTGTCTTCGGATATTATGTGGATGATCCAGAGCGATTCGGCATCGTAGAATTTGGCCCCGATGGAAAGGCAATTTCAATCGAGGAAAAACCAGAGAATCCGAAAAGCAACTACTGTGTTACCGGCCTTTACTTCTATGATAACCGCGTAGTTGAATATGCCAAGAACTTAAAACCAAGTGCCCGCGGTGAGCTTGAGATCACGGACTTAAACCGCATCTATATGGAAAATGGCGAATTAAACGTGCATCTGTTGGGACAGGGATTTACCTGGCTGGATACCGGAACACATGAGAGTCTCGTGGAAGCAACCACTTTCGTAAAGACCATGGAAGATCACCAGCACAGAAAAATCGCCTGCCTGGAAGAAATTGCTTATCTCAATGGGTGGATTACCAAAGATGATGTGTTAAAGGTTTATGAGGTATTGAAAAAGAACCAGTACGGACAATACTTAAAAGACGTCCTGGACGGCAAATACCTGGATGTACTTCACTAAGAAAATATTATAAAAGCAAATAATTTACTTAATAATAGGGAGAATTAAATTATGACAATTATCGTAACCGGCGGAGCCGGATTCATCGGAAGCAACTTCATATTCCACATGTTGGAAAAATATCCTGACTACCGTATCGTGTGCCTGGATAGCCTGACATATGCCGGCAACTTATCTACACTTGCACCTGTTATGGATAATCCAAACTTCCGCTTTGTAAAAGAAAGTATCACAGACCGGGAGGCAGTTTATAAATTATTCGAAGAAGAAAAACCGGAAATCGTAGTAAACTTTGCAGCCGAAAGCCATGTGGATCGTTCCATCGAAAATCCGGAAGTATTCCTTGATACCAATATCAAAGGAACCGCAGTCCTGATGGATGCCTGCAGAAAATACGGAATCGAAAGATATCATCAGGTATCCACCGATGAAGTATACGGCGATCTTCCACTGGACAGACCTGACCTCTTCTTCACCGAGGAAACACCAATCCACACCAGCAGCCCTTACAGCTCTTCCAAGGCTGGCGCTGACCTACTGGTATTGGCATATCACCGCACTTACGGCCTGCCTGTTACCATCAGCCGCTGCTCCAACAACTATGGACCTTATCATTTCCCGGAGAAACTGATTCCGCTGATGATTGCCAACGCTTTAAATGACAAACCTCTTCCAGTATACGGAAAAGGCGAAAATGTCCGCGACTGGCTCTATGTAGAGGACCATTGCAAGGCCATCGATTTAATCATCCATAATGGACGTGTTGGCGAAGTCTACAATATCGGCGGCCATAACGAAATGACAAATATCGATATCGTTAAGATTATCTGTAAGGAACTGAACAAACCAGAAAGCCTGATCACCTACGTGACAGACCGTAAGGGACACGATATGCGCTACGCAATTGATCCGGCTAAGATCCACAGTGAACTGGGCTGGCTGCCGGAGACTAAATTTGCCGACGGCATCAAAAAGACCATCCAGTGGTACCTGGATAACAAAGAATGGTGGGAAACCATCATTTCCGGTGAATATCAAAACTATTATGCAGAAATGTACGAGAATCGCTAAATCATAGATGTATATCTCCAGTTCTACATCTGCTTTTTATCTATGTTTTTGGAAGGAGAATGACAAATGAAAGTGCTTGTTACAGGTGTCAAAGGACAGCTAGGTCACGACTGTGTCAATGAACTGACTAAACGTAACCACGAAGCTATCGGTGTTGATATTGAAGAAATGGATATCACAGACCTCAATTCTGTCAATAGGGTAATCAAAGAAGTTAACCCTGACGCTGTCATCCACTGTGCCGCATGGACGGCTGTGGATGCCGCGGAAGATGAAGATAAAAAAGAAAAAGTCCAGCTAGTCAATGGGAAAGGTACTGAGAATATTGCAGCGGTCTGCAAGGAACTGAACTGCAAGCTTATGTATATTTCCACTGACTACGTATTCGATGGCCAGGGAACAGAACCATGGCAGCCGGACTGCAAAGACTACAAGCCATTGAATGTATACGGCGAGACGAAGCTCGACGGTGAACTTGCAGTATCCGGTTCTCTGGACAAATACTTTATCGTCCGCATCGCATGGGTATTTGGTAAAAATGGTAAGAACTTTATCAAAACCATGCTGAACGTAGGTAAAACACATGACAAGCTGAACGTTGTCAATGACCAGATTGGCACACCAACTTATACCTTTGATCTGGCAAGATTGCTAATTGATATGATTGAAACCGAGAAATACGGATACTATCATGCAACCAATGAAGGTGGCTACATCAGCTGGTATGACTTCACAAAAGAAATCTTCCGTCAGGCTGTAGCACAGGGACGCCAAGAGTACTCAGAGGACCGTTTAACCGTAACTCCGGTTACCACCGCTGAATACGGTGAATCAAAGGCTAAGCGGCCATTTAACAGCCGTCTGGACAAGAGTAAACTGGTGGAAAATGGATTCAAACCACTTCCAACCTGGCAAGATGCCGTTGAACGGTATTTGAAAGAAATCGAATACTAGGAGTTTAATGAAATGGGACAGATTAAAGTAGAAAAAAATGCTGGCGGCATCGAAGGGCTCTGTATTATCGAACCCTCCGTTCATGGAGATGACAGAGGCTATTTCATGGAGACCTATAACCAAAGAGATATGGAAGAAGCTGGACTCAACATGGAGTTCGTACAGGATAACCAGTCCTGCTCCATCAAAGGCGTGCTCCGTGGTTTGCACTTTCAGAAAGAGTTTCCGCAGGGGAAATTGGTTCGTGTGATAAAGGGCAGTGTATTTGATGTGGCTGTAGACCTTAGAAGTGGCTCTGAAGCGTATGGGAAATGGTTTGGGGTGGAACTTACTGAGGAGAATAAAAAGCAGTTCTATATTCCGGAAGGATTTGCACATGGATTCTTGGTGCTTTCTGATATTGCGGAATTCTGCTATAAGTGCACAGATTTTTATCATCCTGGAGATGAAGGCGGACTTGCTTGGAATGATCCGGAGATTGGGATTGAGTGGCCTCAGGTGACTGGGAATTATGTTGGAACGGCTTCTGCTGATGGGTATCGGTTAGTGGATGGGGCGGAGTTTGTTATGAGTGATAAGGATCAGATGTGGATGGGGTTGAAGGAAACGTTTAGGTTTTAATGGCTCTATACTAAATATGGGTGACACTGATTTAATCTGGATCTTTATCAAGATTTTTGAGGAGGGTGTGAAGTTTTTTCTGTAAATAGCTTTCTATGATAAGATTTGAAGACAGACGGACCTAATAATCAGGTATCCTGCCTTACTAATACTATAATTTATGGTTTTGGGCATGT
>DVNN01000344.1 GCA_018714325.1 Candidatus Pelethocola excrementipullorum | reverse complement strand
TATGAAGATTAACTGCCATTTGTTTTTCTGTAAGAAGAATATAGAGTGGTATGTTAAAGAAGCCTTTTTACAGAGTTTCGTTTGATTAGTTTGGAAGGGAAAATGATATTTTCGCCTTTCTTACCATGAATCATAGAGATTAATAATTCGGCAACCTTCTTTCCCATGATTTCTCCTGGGTGAGTGACACTTGTAAGTTCTGCTCTTTGTCCCATACCTGTATTGTCAACACCTACAATAGAAAAATCATCAGGAATTATAATCCCCTTATTTTTTAATTTATCAATTAGCATCAAAGAAATAATATCGTTAAAGCAAAATGCTGCACTACACTGATCTAGGCTTTTCCAAAAGGAAGGTTTATTTGTATCTTCTTCAACAGTTTCCTCACAGTACCAATGGATATGATCGCTTTTAAGGGGTAAGCCTGCTGAAAGTAAGGCGTTGGCATATCCTTTATATCGAAGAAGACCTAATGTATCTTGAAATGGGAAGAATTCTAGAATTTAAGCATTCAAGGGACTTTCAAGAAAAAACCTTTGATATTGGTAGTATTGAAGGTTGTGGTGAGATAGAATTTTTGTTTTTGCCAGGAAGTAACTTTGATTTTCGGTGGTTTAGATTCTCAAAATAATACCAATGAGAAAGAGGAGAAATGTGTTTCCAAGGCATGTAAAACTTTCTATTCATAGTTACCTTTAAGTATACTTTCAAATTCACATAATATAATACAACAAGAGAGTTGATGAAAGGCATGCGTATATGTCTAATGAAACAGTTACTTATCCCACAAATCCAAGTGATTCCGTAAGATATGAAATATTAAGAAATGCTTTTACAAATGCTGGACGGCCAGAAGATTTTGAAAATGTAGTTGAATTATTAAATCCTCCACCAGATATTACTTCCTATGTTACTCCAGGAGCACATAAAAATCTTAAGGTAGGTATCATAGGAGCTGGATTGGCAGGATTATCTGCCGCCTTCGAATTAAGAAAAATTGGTGCAGAAATCACTCTGTTCGATGCTATGGAAGACCGTATAGGTGGAAGAGTCTATACGTATTATTTTGATCAGGATAGAAGGTATTATGGGGAGTTTGGTCCCATGAGAATCCCTCTGTCCCATGGTACAACTTGGCATTATATAAATTTGTTTGATCTGAACACCATTCCTATGACTTCACCTTTTTCTAATAATTTTATATACGTTCATAATACCAGAATAAGAAGAGATCGGGATGGAAGTAATATAACAGAATACTTATATCCATTATTTGATCTGCGCCAAGATGAAAAATCGCTATCTTGGCCAGAGTTAAGTGATTACGCCTTTGATTCTGTCTTGCGAAGCTTGAGTGCGGATGTTCGTAAAGAGCTACTACAGATTCTTCCGTCATATTCTCCGGAGTATTCTTTCTACATTAATAACAGCACGAGAGAGGTGTTGGAGATGCGTGGTTTCTCTCAGGAAGCCATAAATCTAATCGCTAGTGTAGATCCTATGACTGGAGCTATGCTTAACACTAGTTATGGAGAATCCTTGCAAGAGCTGTATTCCATGGATTATCTGAATACTTATCGAATAGATGGAGGTATGATCAACCTTCCTTATGCATTCTATCGTTCCCTTATTTCTCCTAATCCAAGAGAATATGATATTGCATCGGATTTGCTGGGAAATGTTGATATAAAACTGGGTCATATCATAACTGGTATTTATCAACAATCTTCCAAAAATAAAGTTATTTTAAGGTATGATAGCGATTACATCAAAGATGCTTACCAAGAATTTGATTACATGATTTGCACCATTCCATTTTCTACTCTACGAGAAGTAGATATAGAACCATTCTTCACTAATCAAAAAATGCGTGCTATTGAGGAATTGTTTTATCCTGATTCTTTTAAGGCTGCATTTCTCTGTAATCGGCGTTTCTGGGAGGAAAATACTATATATGGAATGATGAATGGAGGTATTTCTTTTACTGATCTTCCGATCCAGTCTATTGTATATCCCTCCGATCATATCCAAGGAACATCGCCTTTATTCTATTCACCATTAGAGCCAGGTGTCTTAGTGGCCTCTTATAATGTTAATCAGGATTCTGTACGAGTTGCCAATCAAAGGGAAAGCAGGAGGCTCTCACTAGTTGAGAGAAATGTAGAAGAAGTCCATGGATTGCCAGACAATTTCTTAGACTCTATTGTGGAATCTTATAAAGTAGTAGATTGGTATCAGCAACAGTGGTCTCGTGGAGCCTTTGCTGTAGATCTTCCAGGCCAAAAAATAAATTTCGCTCATACCATTCTGGAGCCAGAATATAATAACCGTGTATTTTTTGCAGGAGAACATACTTCTGTAAAGCATGGGTGGATGCAGGGCTCCTTATATAGTGGTATGCTGGCAGCGAATAACTTGGCCATGAATTTAAGGATCAAGGATATATAGGAAGAGGTAGAGTATCACTTGACACCTGGGATATGAGATTTTGAATCGATCATAGGAGACGAAAGGCATCCCTAACCAACGTAACCTTGGTTAGGGATGCCTTTCACATGTTATTATTTTTTATTCACTGCGTAATGCTTCGACTGGATCCTTTCGTGCTGCCGATGAGGCTGGGAATAAACCAGAAAAGAAGGCTAGCAACATGCTGATCCCAATAAGAATGAGAGCGGCGGAAACTGGAAGCTGTGCAATATTTTGAATACCTAGGCTATTATATACGATAATATTTGCGATGAAACTGATCAAATATGTGACAGTAATACCTAAGATTCCAGCGACAAATCCTATAATCAAAGTTTCTGCATTAAATACTCTTCGAACGTCACTTTTACTAGCTCCAATTGCACGTAAAATACCGATTTCTTTCTTTCGTTCTAACACCGAGATATAGGTAATAACACCAATCATAATAGAAGAAACAATTAAGGAGATTCCCACGAAGGCAATCAATGCGTAACTGATGGTATCTACGATATCCGTAACGGATGACATCATGCTTCCGACTAAATCAGTATAATTGATCATCTTTTCTTCATCGCCTGATTCTTCCATATGAGTATTATAGGCTTTCAGAAAATCTTCCACCTCTATTTTAGCGTTGAAGTTTTGAGGATAAAGATTAATCTGTATTGGATGATCAGGAGATGCGTATCCCAATTTGGCAAGATTATTCTCGTAAGTACTGTCTTCCTGATTCATCATAGTGGCCATGAGTCCCATGATTTCATCTTCAGACATATTGATCTGAAATGCTGCAGAAAAAGCATCTTGATTAATTCCGATTGCCCCTTGTAATTGCTCTGGTAATTCCTGCATGGTGTTTTCCATCTGGCTTTGAATCTGAGTCTGTAGCTGATTTCCAAGTTGGCTCATCTGGTTTCCCATGGCATATTGAATCTGGGATTGCAATTGTTCAGTAACTTGACTCATTTGGCTTTGAAGTGCACTTTGAATCTGGGTTTGTAACTGGCTTACCAATTGAACCTGAACCTGTGCCATTAGGTTTTGCATTTGGTTCTCCATTTGCACTTGGGCAGCTGACATGATTTGTTCCATGTAAGCTTGAGCGACCCCTTGAACGTATTGGCTAATGGCTTCGGTAACCTGATCCTCAATCTGAGAGATATCAACCAATTGACCGACCTGTGCCATAATTTGTGCCTGAACCTCAGGTGTATTCAAATAGTTTTGAAGATTCGCTGCAATTTGAGTTGGATCTGTAATTCCCTGGCTAATTTGGTTTGCTAAAAATTCTTGAAGTATTTGAAAGATGATTGCATTCAGCTCATCAGCGGGTATATTTACTTGACCTGCCAGTGATTCAGTCAATTCACTGAGATCCAACTCTGGCATATCCATGTTTCCTATATCAATAGATAAATTATTTCCATTAGAAAGATCCAGTCCAGACAAATCTATTCCAGATAAATCCATTCCAGAAAGATCAAGCCCAGAAAAATCAACTCCAGAAAGATCCAGTCCAGACAAATCAAAGCCCGATAGATTCAACTCTGACATATCGCCTAAACTCGTAAAATCCAAATCGATTTTTGATTCATCGATGGTAAAGGCGTCTTTCATTGCATCTTCATCAACACTTATCAAAGAAGAAAAATCAAAATCACTTGAGCTCTCTTCCTTTTCTTCGGCAAAAGTCTTAGCGGTTAAAACATTGATTTCGGGATGCTCCACTTGTTGTTTAACGATATCTAAAGATTCAGCTTCTTTCATCAGATATGGAACTAATTCTGGAGAATAATTAATCCCTGGAGTCAATGAAGTTACAGTAGCATCAGAATCGGGCTGTACGACTCCAACTATTTTTAAATCCAATCCTTCTGAAACTACTTTTTTCATATAGTCTGTATTGTCTGAACGATCAACCCATACATTGTAGGTATCATCATATTCATAACGGTTTGCAGCACTGATCACTTTAAATTCAACACCCATGAGATCATCATATTCAAATTGGATATCTTGGTTCTCAATCTTAGCTTCCTCATCTGGATTACTGAGCAGTGAAGAAAGCATATCTTTCAGTTCTTTTCGTTCCCTTAAACCCATGGAATAAAGCACATAGTCGGTAACACTACCATCTGGCATCAGTACCAGAACTGTTTCATCATAATTTTCTGGCCATCGTCCAGCTTTCAGTTCGTATTGATAGTCGTACATTTCGGTGTCACCAGGTAGCTCGTGAAATACATTCATTCCAGAGTTAGCGCTGCCACCAAAGACGGAGGCCATTGCATTGTTGGCACCAATTCCATAACTACTAAGTAATGTATCAGGGCTCACTTGATCAACTTCTGTACTTGTATCCGATAAATAAATTTGGGGTGTAACATCATA
>DVNN01000343.1 GCA_018714325.1 Candidatus Pelethocola excrementipullorum | reverse complement strand
TGATGTAACCTATCAGCAGAAAATCAAGCGGCAGCGAAGCTGACATTTGATTTTACCTGATAGGTTAGCGAAAGACCGAAGGTCTTGAGCTTAGTTATGCGAAGCATAACGCCAGTAGAAAATCAAGCGGCAGCGAAGCTGACATTTGATTTTACCTGATAGGTTAGCGAGCGACCGAAGGTCTTGAGCCTAGTTATGCGAAGCATAACGTCAGCAGAAAATCAAGCGGCAGCGGAGCTGACATTTGATTTTACCTGGCAGGTTAGCGAAAGACCGAAGGTCTTGAGCTTAGTTATGCGGAGCATAACGCCAGCAGAAAATCAAGCGGCAGCGAAGCTGACATTTGATTCAATTTCATAGAGTTTTAAGTAAATTTTTATAAAAGTAGGAGCTATGCGCATAGACGCTGGCTCCTATTTGTGATAGTATATAAATAATCGTCAAAGATTTACCTGATGCAACAGGATGAGGGATTATGCCGGGAGTGGACTGGTTATCCAGCTGTTAAATAAAAAGACAATGGAGCATGAGTAGCCAAGATGAAAAAAGAACAGAAGAATGAGAAGGATCCCATTGAGTTCCACCGTTATGAATCTGACATGACAAGGAAAGAAAAGCGGGAACTTGAGAAACAAAAGCTTGGATCAATGAACTGGAAGGAAAAGCTGGAATATGTCTGGACGTATTATAAGGCGGCCATGGCAGCGGTGATCGGAGTAATCGTAGTCATTGTAATTGTCTGTCAGCTGGTTGAAAATTCCAAGTATAAGACCATATTGAATGTGAGTGTAATTAATGCGTCTATGTCAGAAGATACCGAGGCCATCGGGAAAGAACTGCAAGATCAATTTGGAACCGACAATAAGTATGATAAGGTTTCATTTGATACATCTTTAATGATGGGAGATGTTGAGACTGCGGACTATAATATGGTGATGAAGTTTACCACAGTAGTAGCGGCAGGCGATATGGATGTGCTGATTACTACCGAAGAGGTTTATGATCACTATAAGAAACAGGACATGTTCCTGGATTTATCCACACTGTTCACTCCGGAAGAATGTGAACAATATGGTATCACCCCGGGGATGGACCGGCTGGACATCACGGATACGGCCTGGTTGGAGAATCATAGGTGGGTGCAGTATGAACCGGTTTACCTGACGGTTATCAGCAATACCAATCATCAGGATAAGATAAAAGAATTTATAACAGCAGTTGAGGAGGAAAAGTAATGAGCGACTTGTATACCGAAGTAATGGTAGAAAAGAAGTTTACAGGAAAGGAGATGGCAATCAAGGTAAGTTTGATTTTCCTGACTGTACTTGCAGCCGTGGCGGGATTAACCATATTTCCCCCTATTTTGATTGCAGCCCTGGTTCTTGGTGTTTTGGATTATTTTATCATTCCCAAGTTGAATGTGGAATACGAATATCTCTATGTCAACGGGGAGTTGGATATCGATAAGATATACTCTCGTTCCAAGAGAAAAAAAGGTTCCAGTTTTAATCTTAGCAAGATGGAAATCATGGCTCCGGTTAATTCCCATCAACTGGATTCCTATCGAAATAATCCCAATATTAAAACAGTAGACTATTCATCCAGAATGCCTGATGCCAAAGTGTATGCGGTGATTATTCCCAGCGAAAAGGAAATGCTGAAGGTACTTTTTGAACCTAATGATATCATGATAAAAGATATCAGAAGTAAAATGCCGCGTAAGGTATTTACTGATTGACATTGAACAAGAATTTTGTTACACTAGGGAACAAAATAAATCCTGACTATTAAGATTGTTTTAAATAGCAGGGCTAATATGCAAATCATAAAGAGAAAATGGAGGAAGAGAGAAAGATGGGAACGATTATTGGCGAAGGCATTACCTTTGATGACGTGCTGTTGGTACCCCAGTATTCGGAAGTAACACCGAATCTGGTAGATTTATCCACATATCTGACGAAAAGTGTAAAGCTGAATATCCCTATGATGAGTGCCGGCATGGACACAGTTACAGAACATCGCATGGCTATTGCCATGGCTAGACAGGGTGGAATCGGCATTATTCATAAGAATATGACCATAGAACAGCAGGCAGATGAGGTAGACAAAGTAAAACGTTCAGAAAATGGTGTAATCACCGATCCATTTTTCTTATCACCGGACCATACATTGGAAGACGCTAATAATCTGATGTCAAAATTCCGTATATCTGGTGTGCCGATTACCCAAAAAGGTAAGCTTGTAGGTATTATCACAAATCGTGATTTGAAATTCGAAGAAGACTTCTCCAGACCAATTAAAGAATGCATGACCTCAGAAGGGCTGATTACCGCGAGAGAAGGTGTTACCCTGGAAGAGGCAAAACGCATCCTTGGCAAGGCCAGGAAAGAAAAGCTTCCCATCGTAGATGAGAATTTCAATCTGAAGGGCCTTATTACAATCAAAGACATTGAAAAGCAGATTAAATATCCGTTATCGGCGAAAGATGGCCAGGGGCGTCTGCTCTGCGGTGCTGCAGTTGGTATCACCAATAATGTGCTTGACCGGGTGGAAGCTTTGGTTAAGGCCCATGTTGACGTGGTTGTTATCGACTCCGCCCATGGACATTCCGCCAATATCTTTAATACGCTGAGAAACATTAAGGCAGCATTCCCGGAATTGCAGGTTGTTGCAGGTAATGTAGCTACTCCGGAAGCCACGAGAGACTTGATCGCAGCTGGAGCGGATGCGGTTAAGGTGGGTATCGGACCAGGATCTATCTGTACAACCCGTGTTGTTGCAGGTATCGGCGTTCCTCAGGTTTCAGCAGTTATGAACTGTTATGAAGAAGCCAAGAAAACTGGTACACCGATTATCGCCGATGGTGGAATCAAGTATTCAGGTGATATGACAAAATCCATCGCAGCCGGTGCAAATCTCTGCATGATGGGTAGTATCTTTGCAGGATGTGACGAAAGCCCAGGAACCTTCGAATTGTTCCAGGGAAGAAAATATAAGGTTTACCGTGGTATGGGTTCCATCGCCGCTATGGAAAATGGCAGCAAAGATCGTTATTTCCAGACCAATGCCAAGAAATTGGTGCCGGAAGGTGTGGAAGGCCGTGTGGCTTACAAGGGTCTTGTGGAAGATACCGTATTCCAGCTGATTGGAGGACTTCGCTCCGGTATGGGATATTGCGGTGCCAAGGATATTGAGACATTGAAAGAGACAGGTAAATTCATGAAAATTTCCGCTGCCTCTTTGAAGGAATCACATCCACATGATATTCATATTACGAAAGAAGCTCCTAACTACAGCGTAGATGAATAAAAAAGAATAATAGACTGATTTGTAAATTGTCATGCGGACCCCTGACAGAATCCAGTAACGGACTATGTGGAGAGGCCGCATGGCATTTTTTACATTTTCGATAAACCCAGTTCATAATATGATACTAGACTATAGGGGAAGTATTTATATTACAGCGGAGGAGAGTATATGGCACAAAGGAGAAGGGCCTCCGGGCCGATATCAGAAGCAACCAGGAAGCGTCGTCGTGTTGCTTATCGGAACCGGGCGATAATAATTGTAGGGATGGTACTGCTGATTGGTACCACTATATGGGGAATTAAGAAAAAGTTTTTTAGTGATGACACCACGGGAACGTCAGAACCGATGGATCTGTCGGCTTCATCCACAGACTGGCGGGGTGCGCCTTCTCTGGATGTGCAGCTATTGACGCCGAATTCATATTCGCGTCCTCAACTTGAGCTGTCTCAGATAAAGGGGATCGTAATTCATTATACCGCTAATCCTGGTTCCAGTGCTCAGGCTAATCATGATTATTTTGAGGGGTTAAAAAATGGACAGGGTACATATGCCAGCAGTCATTTTATTGTAGGGCTGGATGGCGAAGTCATCCAATGTATTCCAAGCAACGAGGAGGCCTACGCCTCCAATTCCAGAAATGTGGATACACTTTCCATTGAAACCTGTCATCCCGATGAAACAGGTGCGTTTAATGAAAGCACCTATCAATCCGTCGTCCAGTTGACCGGATGGTTGTGTGTACGCTTTAATCTGAGTTCGGATGATGTGATACGACATTATGATGTGACTGGAAAAGAATGCCCCAAGTACTTTGTCGACCATGAAGATGCCTGGAACCAGTTTAAAGAGGATGTAAGCGTAAAAATCAGGGAGATAGAAGCGTTACAGCAGGAGTAGTTATGAAGATAGTGACCAGATTATATATGAAATATATGGCGGGCAGAATGCGAAGGAACGACGAGCCAAGGCTTATGGAACAGATGGGCAATCTACCCTTGAACATAACCGTAAAAAAAGATATCCCGTATTTGAAAGACGGGATATCAGAACATATGATGGACCTTTATTATCCGGAAAACATGGATCCTGTCATGCTGCCGACCATCGTGAATATTCACGGAGGTTGTTTTATATATGGCAAAAAGGAAATCAACCAAGCGTATAATATGCAGATGGCACAGCGTGGCTTTGCAGTCATTTCCCTAAACTACAGGCTGGTTCCACAGGTGACTCTTCTGGAACAGATTCAGGATATCATGGATGCCCTTCATCATATCGAGGAGAGTGTAGAGAAGTACCCCTGTAATCCCGACTGGATGTTTCTGACTGGAGATTCCGCAGGAGCCTTTTTAGCATTGTATACCTATGCGGCCAATAAAGATGAAAAAATAGCCAAAGCCTTTGGGGTGGAACGTACCAGATTAAACTTTCATGCTATGGGTTTTATCTCGGGTATCTTTTTTGCTCATGGAACTTCAATCAAAAACCTGCTTAAACACATAAAACCTTATCTATTTCCCAAGAACTATCATAACATGGGATTTTATCCATACATCAATACGGAATGTCTTCTGCAGGCCTGTGAGCTTGTACCTAGCTATATTCAAACCAGCAGAGAAGATTATAACCGTGTCCATACCTTAGAGTTTGAAGTGATGCTGGCGCGCCGTGGTCTTTATCACAAGTTCCGTGACTGGGAAAAATACGGGAACAAGAGACTGGCCCATAAATTTCCCATCGTTCATCCGGAATGGGAGGAGAGTTACAATACCGTCGAGGAGATGGCATCCTTTTTCCGGTCCCAATGTGAAAAAGAATTTAATGCGCCGATATAAGTAATTTCTGAAAGTCAGGTTGCATGTCCTCTAATTCAGGTTTAATTTTTTGGTCAGCATGTAATGAGTGACGAAATAAAATATGGCCGAAACCATCAGGCTGAAGATCCAGCTCCATAGCTGAACATTCTGGTAGGCAGGCAGGTAGGTCTGTTTGCCTAAAGTTTCTGACAGATACAACATGGAGCTCAGAACTTTATGGAAACCTGCCAGCATCATCAGCGCCGTGCTTAGAACCTGAACGACGACATAAGTCAACAGAAAGGTTATTACGGAAGCCAGAACCTTATGAGAATTAAATGCGCAGCCGATACTGATTGAAAAATATATCATCAGGATCAAAAATACGGTCCCGGTGATGCTGGAAAACAGTAGATAAAACATCGCCCAAAACTGGGAGGAAGTACCAATCAGCTCCATAAACAACTTCTGCCATTCTGCAAAGAACCACTGCAATTCAGATGGTTTAGCGATGCTGGTGACGAAGAGTACAACCGATAGTACGGTGCATACGGTATTGATAAAAACCCAAAAAAGGCAATTCAATATTTTAACATTCAATTTACAGGCAGCCGTAACAGGCAGCGTGTTGGTCAGATACCCTTCATCGGTAAATAGGTTCCGATAAAAACGTATGGACAGTAGAACCAAATTGACGATGGAAGCACTAAAAAGCAGTATTGTGTAAAGAGCGACATAGAGTATGAGTACAAACTCGGGGAGATTTGGCTTAAATAGAATTCCTATTTTCCCGATGAGCGCAATCAGGATGGTGGCTCCATTCAACAAAGCGAGATATCGCCATGTGGCTTTCCATTCATGTTTTAATAATTTACCTAGCATTTGAATACCTCCCGGAAAAGACTGTCGACGGATTCGCCTTTGTTCTGGCGTATCTCATCAACCGTGGACTGCATGACTAACTTTCCATCCTTTAAGAAAAGAACCTCATCCAGAATATTTTCGATATCCGATATCAGATGGGTAGAGATGAATATAGTAGCATTCTCATCATAATTATTTAAAATTGTCGAGAGAATATAGTCCCTTGCTGCAGGGTCCACACCCCCTATTGGCTCGTCCAGACAGTAAAGCTGAGCTCTTCTGCTCATGACCATAATTAACTGTACCTTTTCTTTTGTGCCCTTAGACATATGGGGCAGCTTATCCTTTAGTCCAATTCCCAGTTTTGTCAGCATATCAAGTGCACGGCTTGAATCAAAATCCTCGTAAAAATCAGAAAAATAAGAAACCAAATCCCGTACATAATTCCAACTGCCCAAATACATATGATCCGGCAGATAGGAGACGATGCGCTTTGATTCCACACCCGGAGGGCATCCATTGATTAAAATCTCTCCGCTGGTGGGTACGACCAGGCCATTTATCATTTTCAGTAAAGTTGTCTTCCCGCTGCCATTAGGGCCAAGAAGTCCGATAATCCGTCCACGCTTCAGATTCAGATTAACTTCAGACAATGCCCAATTGTTGTTGTAGCGTTTTGAAACTTTCTGGCAGCTTAATAATTCATTCATATGGATTCCTCCCTCATGATGTCCTGAATAAGACCAATAATTTCGGTGTTGGCCAGTCCTAGCTGCTTCATCTTAGTGATAAATTCACGGACCTGCATTGTGGCCAACTGTGATTTCATCGTCTTAATCAATGTTTTATCATCCGTCACATACCGGCCGCTGGTTCTCTGTGCATAGAGTAATCCGCTTCGTTCCAGTTCAGACAATGCCTTCTGCATGGTATTGGGATTTACAGCAGCTTCTGCCGCCAGATCCCGGACTGATGGAAGCTTATCTCCGGCCTTATAATGCCCTGTAACAATATCCAATTGCACGCGCTCTAATATCTGCTCATAAATCGGTCTTTTAGAATCAAGGTTCCATGGCATTGCTATGCCCCCTTTCCTCCAATAAATTTATACGTAATAAACCGCGAAACTTATATCCCGGAATTCGAAGAACCGGCGATAATGTTTCGCATACAATGATTATTGGATTGTACTAACTGATTAATACAATGGTACGTTAAAACCCCTCATTTGTCAACCGAAATAAAATTGTAACCCATACAAAAAGTTATCTTTTTGTAGTATACTAATATTATCCACAAACATTCATAGATTGATATTGTCTGGAACATAATAAACCAGATATGGAAGACTACTGAATAACAATAGATAAGAGATAATAGATGCAGGAGGAACTGATGTCAGAAAATAAAACCTTATTAAAACGAGAAGAGATGAACCCCCAATTCTGCTGGAACATGAAAGATATGTTCCCTACCGATGAAGAGTGGATGATAACCTATGATTCCCTGAAAGACAGGATAGAAGCCTTCGGTTCCCATCGAGGAAAGTTATGCGAAAGTCCACAGACCATGTACCAGATTTTTCAGGAAAAAGATGAGATCAGCCAGGATTTCGAAAAACTCTATGTTTACGCCAATCAAAAATATCACGAGGATACAGGAAATCAAAAATATCAGGAGTTGTCCGGGAAAGCCAATTCACTTTCCAATGTATTCTCAGATGCCCTTTCGTTCTTGGAGCCAGAATTGATGGCCATGGACGAGAAGACGATTTTCCAATACCTGGAGGAATACGAACCGTTGAGACTCTACCAACGGATGTTGAAGGAATCCCTGCGTCAAAAGGAGCATATTCTGTCCGCGGAGATGGAGGCCGTACTTGCCAAGGCAGGAGAGATGGGGAATTCCCCGGAACAGATCTTTATGGCATTTAACAATGCGGACATAGACTTTGGAACCGTCCGGGATGAGGACGGGGGTGAAGCATTATTAACCCATGGAAGATATACTAATTTTATGGAAAGCAGGGATCGGAGGGTCAGAAAAGAGGCATTTACAAAGCTATACCAGGTCTACGAAGGCCATAAGAATATGCTGGCAGCAACATTTTCAGCCAATCTCAAACAATCCTCATTCTTTGCCAATATGAGAAAGTATCCTTCAACCTTGGAAGCCGGGCTAGACGGAGGCAATATTCCAATTGCCGTCTATGAACAGCTGATTGAGGCCGTCCATGAGAATCTGCTGTCCATGTACCGTTATGTGGCCTTGCGCAAAAAACTTCTGGGTGTGGAAGAACTGCATATGTATGATGTACACGTACCTATGATTGAAGGTGTGGATAAGAAGATCTCATACGATGAGGCAAAGCAGATCGTGAAGAAAGGCCTTGCTGTTCTCGGAGAAGATTATGTGAAGCTTTTGGATGAAGGTTTCAATGGCGGCTGGATTGATGTTTATGAGAATCAGGGAAAGCGCAGCGGTGCTTATTCATGGGGAGCATATGGGATCCATCCCTATGTATTGTTGAATTTCAGTGAGAATCTGAATTCCGTATTCACCTTGGCCCATGAGATGGGGCATGCCCTCCATAGTTATTATTCCGACCAGAAGCAGCCCTATGTCTATGCGGGATATCGAATCTTCGTAGCAGAGGTAGCTTCCACCTGTAATGAGGCGTTGCTAATTCATTATCTGATTGAACATGCTACTGACCAAAAGGAGAAAGCTTATCTGATTAATTACTTTCTTGACCAGTTCAAAGGTACGGTGTACCGTCAGACCATGTTTGCTGAGTTTGAGAAAAAGGCTCATGAACTGATGGAGCGGGAGGGTAGTGTGCCGGCCCAGACCTACTGTGATATGTATTATGAATTGAATCAGAAGTATTATGGACCGGATATGGCTGATGATCCTCAGATAGCCATGGAATGGGCGAGAATCCCTCATTTTTATACTCCATTCTATGTATATCAGTACGCCACAGGTTTTGCTGCGGCAATCGCCATCAGTCAGAAAATCCTGAAAGGCGAGCCTGGGATCGTGGAAAAGTATAAAGAGTTCTTAAGTGGCGGAAGTTCTAAGGATCCGATTGATCTGCTTCGTATCTGCGGTGTGGATATGGAGAGTCCTAAGCCGGTGGAAGAGGCCCTTGCTGTTTTTGCCTCCTATGTAGAGGAACTGGAAAAACTATAAAATTCAAAAAAGAACTGGTAGCAGTAAAAAGAGGGCAGTTGGATGCAGTTCCTATGCCTTCTTTTTGTAAAATGTGAGAAACATCACGGACGAAGACCGGTTAAAAAGGTATAATTAAGGTAACCCTGCGAGTAATTATGAATCGAAGAATGGCGGATCATTATAAATCTTGCAAAAATATGGAATAAGGAGTGGATGTATGGGGTATCTATTAAGACAAGGAGCAGCTTCACAGCTTCTTGAAAAATGGAAAGAAGAATACGATGTGTATGCACCCAAGGTATACCCGGGTACCGGATGCTATTCGGATACGGATGTGGTGCGTTATGGAATCATTGATTCCTGGGATGAAATCGTATGGGACAAAAAGTCCGATTATAGCTTCAAGGAGGCATTGCTTCCCATATCGGATACCATAATGTACTTTACAGAGAACAGCACAAAAATTCCGGACGAAGGTAAGAGTCCGTTGATATTTTTGAGAAGCTGTGAATTACACGCTTTAAAACGACTGGATGAGATTTATCTTCATAACGGGCCGGAAGACTATTATTATAAAAGAATAAGAGAACGTGCCAAATTTATACTGATGGGCTGTGACCAGTCTTTTGAATCCTGCTTCTGTGTTAGCATGGGCACGAATACCTGCGACCAGCACGACGGCTATATCCATATGGAAGATGATGCCCTATATCTGGAGTTAAAGGATGAGGAACTTCAGGTCTATTTAAATGATCTGGAAACAGATCAGGCAGACAGGGAGCATCAATATGTAAAAGAAAATGCGGATAAAGTCCAGATACCGGACTCACTGCCCGAGGATATCGCAACTCATGAGGTCTGGAAGGAATATGCAGGAAGATGTATCGGCTGCGGCCGTTGTAACTTTGTCTGTCCAACCTGTACCTGTTTTTCCATGCAGGATATCTTCTACAAGGACAATGAGAATGTAGGAGAGAGACGGCGTGTCTGGGCATCCTGCCAGGTGGATGGATATTCGGACATAGCAGGAGGAATCAGCTTCCGTAAGGATCAGGGAGAGCGGATGCGGTACAAGGTACTACATAAGGTACATAATTATAAAAACCGGTTTGGACACACGATGTGTGTAGGCTGCGGCCGCTGTGAGAATATTTGTCCTGAGTATATTTCTTATATTGCATGTTTGGATAAGTTAACAAGAATCGGAAAGGAGGAAGCATAGATGACGAATGAATATATGCCCTTCCTGTCACAGATAAAAGAGATTATCAAGCATACCGATACGGAGTACACCTTCTGCATGACCTATAAAGGTGAGGTAAAGCCTGGTCAGTTTTTTGAAATATCCATTCCCAAGTATGGTGAGGCTCCAATCTCCGTAAGTGGAATCGGAGAGGATCATGTGGATCTGACCATACGTAAAGTAGGGAAAGTAACCAATGAAATCTTCGAAAATCAAGTGGGTAAAAGCCTGTTTATGCGTGGACCTTATGGAAATGGATTTCTGCCGGAAGATTATGAAGGCAAGGAATTGATAGTGGTTGCCGGTGGTACCGGTGTTTCTCCGGTCAGGGGAGTCATCGATTATTTTGGAAAACACAGAGAAGATGTAAAATCTCTGCAGGTGATTGTTGGATTTAAGTCGCGAAAAGAGATTCTGTTCAAAGAAGACCTGAAGCGGTGGAAAGATCAGATGGATTTGACAGTTACTGTGGATGCGTCCGAAGAGCCGGGTTATAAAACCGGGCTGGTAACCAAATATATACCGGATCTTGTGTTTGAAAACAAGAAAGATGCTGCCATAATCGTGGTAGGACCACCGGTGATGATGAAATTTGCTGTTGCAGAGTTTAAGAAGTTGGATATTGAAGACGAGAATATCTGGATTTCACAGGAACGAAAAATGTGCTGTGGACTGGGTAAATGCGGGCATTGCCGTATGGGAGACACCTATATCTGTCTGGACGGACCGGTGTTTAACTATACTGAAGGCAAGAAGCTGTTTGATTAGGAGGAAGCGGATATGGATATTAATACAAAAAAAGTGAAGAAAAACGCCTATCGAGTTTCCAAGGTCAGAGGGATTACCGCATCTCGTGTCCGTGTTCCCGGAGGCGCCTGTAACGCGGACGTATTAATGCAGGTTGCGGAAATAGCCAAAGAGTTTGGCAACGGAAAGGTGCATCTCACCACCCGTCAGGGCTTTGAAATCGAAGGTATTTCCTATGAAGATATGGATCGTGTCAATGAAAAGTTACAGCCGATCATCGAGAATCTGGGCATCAATCAGGAGATTCCCGGAGCGGGATATTCTGCTTCAGGCACCAGAAATGTGAGTGCCTGTATCGGAAACCGTGTCTGTCCATTCGGAAATTATGACACCGCATCCTTTGCGAAACGGATTGAAGAGGCGATCTTTCCCAATGACTTACATTTTAAGGTTGCATTGACGGGATGTGCCAACGATTGTATAAAGGCCAGGATGCACGATTTTGGAATCATAGGAATGACTGTTCCCCAATATGATCCCTCTAGATGTGTAGCCTGTGGTGCCTGCGTCAAGGGCTGTGATAAACTGTCCGTCAATGTGCTTCGGCTGGAAAACTACAAGGTGGTGCGTAACGAAGAGAAATGTGTGGGCTGCGGTGTCTGCGTGACAAAGTGCCCTACCAGGGCATTTACCAGAAGCGACAAGAAATACTACCGCCTGACCATTATGGGCCGCACCGGCAAGAGAAATCCCCGTCTGGGCGAGGATTTTATGGTGTGGGTGGATGAGGATACAATCGTCAAAGTAATACTCAATACCTATAAATTTGTTAAAGAGTATATTGATCCTAACGCGCCTGGTGGAAAAGAGCATGTGGGCTACATCATTGACCGTGTCGGGTTCCATGAATTTAAAAAATGGGCTTTGGATGGAGTGGAACTTCTGCCCGAAACCATAGTAAAGGATAACGTATATTGGAGCGGTATACACTATCGCTGATCGATAGGGGTTCCGGCAGATGTCTAGATTGTTTGGGCATCTGCCGGAATCCCTTTTGTCCAGCACTATTGAAAAGTGGAGTCTTTCATCTGAAATACCAGTATAAATTGCCATAAAGTGGGGAATACTAATAAAAATCTGACAAAAATGTTACAAAGTTGTGGTTCTCCTCGAAAAAACAAGTATCAGCCAATATTCGTAAATTTTAGACACCTGACATGAAAATTCATGAAAACATCAAAGTGCTGTAAAAATTAACAAAAGTTCTGTTAACTTTAGATAAAATTATTTTTGGATGACCCTTGAAAAAGTTGCCAGGTATGTTACAATAATGTTACGTATTAATTAAGGGTGATAGTATGAATTTATATGAGGCTATTTTTGTAAGAAAATCAGTGCGGAATTACAGTATGGAGGGCTTAAATCCTCAGACACTGGACAAAATTCGGGCACATTATAAAGAGTTGACCAGTCTGTTTGGCAATATCGATACCGATATTTCCATACTGGATAACCGCAAGGGACAACAGAAGGTTATGAGCTTTTTCAGTGTGAAAGCTCCATATTATCTGGCTTTTTATTCGGAAGAGGCGCCGAGAAGTCTGATGAATATGGGATATATGATGGAGCAGATGGTGTTGTATCTGTGCAGCATAGGGATTGGGACTTGCTATATCGGAAGCAATAGGATCAAGAAGACTCAACTTACGAAAGATGGTAAGAATCTGGTAGGAATCATTGCATTTGGTAAGAGCAAGGGTTCTCATGTCAGGAAGCAGTCTGAGGCCAAGCGGCTGAGTCTGGATGAACTTTGTATCTTCAAAGAGGTTCCGAGACAGTGGATGAAACAGCTTCTGGAAGCAGCACGTCTGTCTCCTTCTAGTATGAACAGGCAGCCATGGCGGTTTGTGGTATATGACAACAGAATTCACATCTTCTCAAAAAGATACAGCGTAGAACAACTTCGAAAATGGGATGAAGTGAATTTTGGAATCATGTTTGCAAATATGATGGTGGTAGCAGAAGAGCTTTGGCTGGATGTGGATCTGATTAAACTGGAGGATATCTCCCAGAAAAACTTTTCCAACAACCAGTATGTCCTCAGTGCCATACTGAAGCCTTGAATCAGAAAAACACGTTAGTTCTGAGTTGAACGAGGATTAGAGAAAATAAGCACACTCAGGGATAATATCAAAAATATTTATTGAATTATAGAAGAATTGTTGACAAATGTCTGGAATTGTAGTATATTAAAGTCTGCGAGTTGTGAAACAGCTCTCAGATATGCGCGAGTGGCTCAGGGGTGGAGTACAACCTTGCCAAGGTTGGGGTCGCGGGTTCGAATCCCGTCTCGCGCTTTTTTTATATAAACTTTTAAGTAAAAGATGGTGATAGTTTTTTTATAAAACTGCCACCATTTTTTTGCGTTTTGTATCGGAAAGTTCAGGCATGGACGGCTATTTTTACTGAAAATACCTGTCAATAATTGTCTAAATTGCGGATTGTAAAATGAATGGTTAGATACTATAATACGAATCAATAGTAAACGTTAACGTACACGGTGGTGAAAATGAGAACAACAATTAAAGATCTTGCAGAATATTGCAAAGTATCCATAGGCACAGTAGACCGGGCATTAAATAATCGCCCGGGTATCAGTGAAAGAACTAAGAATATGATATTGCGCTCGGCAGAACAGCTGAATTATCATCCAAACCACACTGGACGGAGTCTGGCGAAGGGACGGACGATGACAATAGGTGTGGTATGTTTTGATCTATATAATAATTTTTTTCCTGAGCTGATTGATACGATAGAGGCACGTGCCAAGCAAAAAGGATACTTCATATACTTAATCCTCACACATAGAGATTTAGCACTGGAACAGGATGGCCTGAGTTATCTGTATGAGCGTCAGGTGGATGGAATCATATTGTTCCCCATCGGCTTAAGTGAGGAATATATACAGTACCTGAAAGGATTGAATATACCAATTGTTACCATATACAATAAATTGGACACGGCATTTCCTTTTGTAGGAGTTGATGATAAAAGTGCCATGGAAGATGCGGTGGAGTATATGGTCCAGAAGGGCTATACAAATATCGGTTATGTGACTCCCGATATCGAGTCTCAGGAGGAGAAGGGCCTGAATACATACACCTTAAGGCAGAGGGCCACAGGATATTTGAAAGGCATGGAAAGGGCGGGTCTGTCAAATGCACAGATTCTGGAGAAAGGAACAATAGAAGAAAAAATTGACAGTTTCCTGGAACAACATCAGGATTCTGATGGAAAAAAGGCGCTTTTGTGCCTGTGTGATTCCTATGCAGTTACGGCTATGAGGTATCTGCAGCAGAAAGGAATCCGCATTCCGGAACAGGTTGGACTTATGGGGTATGACGATATTGAGCCACTCAAGTATATTACTCCGCGTCTGGCTACAATCCAATATTCAGTGCTCAAGATGGGTCAGACAGCTATTGATCTTCTGTTTGAATGTATGGTTGATTCTGACTGTAAGCGTGAATATTTGCTGGATTATTCTATTGTTGATGGAGATAGTCTCCTCTGATAAGAAGGAAAAAGACAAAAAACAGATATTTCTATAATATCTGTTTTAAAATCAGAATTTCCGTGTACGTACACGACTTTCAATAGAGCACCAAATTGCAACTGGTAAACGCATTTTTACAGACAAAGAAACGAGAAAGGAAGGGCAAAAACTATGAACATGAAAGATGTAAAGTACATTCCATTTTCAGCAGTATCTCTTCAGGAGAAGGTGGATGATATCACCAGATACCTGAGGCTGTCTGCGGAATTTGGATGTGGAAAGGAAGGTGGTAGAATATTTGATGATTTCAAGGAGGACATTGACCGGAGAATCCAGGAGTTCCAGGAACTGGTGCTGATACAGAAGGACGAGCAGGAACCTGATGATCTGGAAAGCATCAGGGCTCTGCGCCCGGATGGTCCCAGAAGGATTACCACTGGTCTGCCGAAAGACTATTTTCAGCGGCTGAGGGGAGCCTTTTATGGGCGAATGGCAGGATGTACTTTGGGAGCGGCATTGGAGTTTCAGTCTATTGATTCTATGAAAAGCTGGGCGGAATATTTTGGGGATGATTTTCCGCTCACCGATTACTGGAGCCGTATTAATCATCCTATGGATACCCACTATATCACGGGTAAAAAAATAGACCTGACAAAGGGGCATATGGATGCAGTACCGCCGGATGATGATACTATTTACACTCTCTTAGGACTTCTCACCCTGGAAGAGCATGGTTTGGATTTCACCCAGGAGGATATGGCCTCTGTGTGGAAAAAGTATCTTCCTATCGAAGATGAACAGGGAAACAGGGGATGCTACTGGGGCGAGAGGAAGATGATGCAGAATTTCCAAAAGGGAATGGATTTACCTGAAGCGGGGATTTCAGGTAACCCCAATCTTCAGAATATCGCCGGATGGACCAGAGCGGATGCCTATGGATATGTGTGTCCTGGATGGCCGGAAAAAGCGGCAGAGATGGCATATAGAGACTGCTCTGTCAATCACAGACGAAATGGTGTCTATGGTTCCATGTTTATGGCGGCAGCTATAGCAGCAGCTTTTGTAGTGGATGATCCTATGGAAGCAGTGAAGATAGGGCTTACAGAGATTCCTGAGAATTGCCTTTTTGCTGAAGGAATCAGGTGGGCGCTTGAAAACAAATCAAATAATTATAGAGAAGCTGCGGATAAGACCTGGAATATTTATGGAGGGATGTTTAATGGAAGCGCTGTGACCAATGCAATACATGTGGTCATGGGATTGGATATCGGACAAAAGGATTTCACTAAGACCATTGGAGAAACCATTGCCATGAGCGGAGACAATGACTGCACGGGGGCCACAGTAGGAAGTATTGTGGGTGCAGTGATAGGGAAGGAGCAGATACCTGCTAATTGGACGAATCCTTTTCAGGGAAGAATGCATATATATCTGAAAGGAATGCCGGAATATCTGGATATCGAGGACGTTTGCAGCAGATTTGAGGCAATAGCCCAAACAGTGGGGGAACTGTAAGAACGAAAAGATTTACGCAGGGCTTTGGTTTTTTAGAAGAAGGGAGAAGCGTATGAAGAAAAGAGTAGTGGCTATATTAATGACAATGATATTAACAGCATCCATGATGGCAGGCTGTGGATCAGATGGTGGGGAAAAAGAAGAATCAGGAGATACTGTAAGCAAGGATACCGCCGACACGGATGCTTCCGACGCAGATGCTTCCGGTGATGATACAGGGGAGCAGATAACTTTGACAATCTGGGATACTTTTGTGGATGGTTCCCTGGGAGCTGCACAGGAGGAAATCATTTCTGCATATGAAAATGCCCATCCTAATGTTACTGTGGAACGTGTGCCTAAAGAGGGTAGTACCCTGGCAGAAACCCTGAAAGCAGCATTCATGGGAGGCGATGCTCCTGACCTGGTGTATTATGAAGCCGGAATTGGTACTGTCGGCAATTATGTAAAAGCCGGGTACTATGAAGACCTGACCGAGGCATATGACAAATATGGATGGAAAGACAATATTATGTCAGCCTGTTGGGAGATCCCCAGCGCCGATAATTTCGTGTGGGGCGTGGGAAATGAGATGGAGACCATGAGTCTGTATGTAAATCAGGATATTCTGGACGAACTGAATATCCAGCAACCTAAGACAGTGGAAGAATTGACTGAAGCAATGCAGAAGGTAAAAGATGCAGGATATAATGTCCTTGCCAATACATTAGATTCCCAATGGTACAATAACATGAACTTTATCGGTACGATCTTGTATGCATTTATGACTCAGGATGAGATCCAGGACTGCATGAACAATGACGGATCCTGGGATAAAGAATCGGTACGCTCTGCAGTAAGCTGTATTCAGGATTGGCTGGATAAAGGGTATTTCCCGCCTCATCCAGAAGTAGACGGAGACCAGGAGCAGATGTATTTCGGCGGAGATTATGCTTTTTGGGTGACAGGAAACTGGGAAGTGGGTAATATCACAGAAAAAACAGACTTCAAAACCTCTATCTATCCGTTCCCAGGTTCCGAGACCTGTGCTGACGGGGGTTCTCAGGCAAACTTTGCCGGAGGTGCATATCTGGTTTACTCAGAATCAGAGGTAAAGGAAACTGCTTATGAGTTTATTGATTTTTCTGTAAATGATGAAGAGACTGCACGAATCTGGGCGGAGGTAGGGGGAACCATGCCGCCTTACAGAAAGGAATATGATGTGGAACTTTCTCCCCTTCTGGAGAAGGTGATAGAGCTTCTGGGAGACGAATCAATCCAGAACACAGCCGGAATTAATATGTGGCTGGGAAAGGATGCTTTTGATTTTTATTCAGAAGCAGGACAGAAGCTTGCTATAGGGTCTTTAGATGTAGACTCCTTCATCAAAGAGGCTGACAATGCGAAGAATCTGGATGTGGAGACAGGATTGACAAAGGGATCATTTAAACTAGATTAAGAAGATTTGGAGGCAGGAGGTTTATAGAGCCTGCCTCCAGGAAAATCAGGAGGTATCATTCTGTGCGCAAATTTACGCTGAAGAAATCTCTCTATCGGAATCAGATTATCGTGGGGTACATACTGATTCTTCCGGCATTGTTGTTTTTTTGTGTATTTTTCGCCTACAGCCTTGTTCAGGCAGTGCATTACAGTACCTTGGACTGGGATGGCGTGACGCAGCAGGTATATGTGGGATTTCAAAACTATATTGATTTGTTCCGGGATTCAGTATTCTGGAAGGCGTTTATAAATAATGTTTTTTATACCATTGGTATTCTGGCATTCGGAGTTCTGCCGGGATTGGTGCTGGCTTACGTTTTGTCCAGGCCTGGTATACGAGGAAGAACTATCTTCCGATCTGCCTATTTCTTTCCGCGTATTGTATCAGCAGTGGTATATGGTGCGGTATGGAAATGGATGTATGATCCCAGAAACGGACTTCTGACTATGATTATTGATTTTTTCGGCGGAAATGGATCGGATTTTGCCATCACAGGTAATGTTAATACGGCTATGCTGGGGGTTACGATTACCGGAGGATGGACGTACTTTGGTTTCTGCATGGTCATATTCATCGCCGCTTTTATGGGAGTAGATCTGGAACTTGAGGAAGCTGCCCGATTGGACGGGGCAAGCAAATGGCAGATGTTTTATAGAGTTACACTTCCGCAGATCAAACCAGTTATTAATACGGTATTGATTTATACAGTAATTGACTGCTTTAAAGTTTATGATCTTGTTTTAGTTATGACCAGCGGCGGCCCAAATGATTCCACCCAGATCATGACCTATTATATCTATAAACAGGCATTTACTTTCAATAAGTTTGGATATGGATCTGCAGCCGCGATTTTACTTGGGTTATTTATGGTGTTCTTCACAGTTGTATATAATAAGCTGATTGGAAAGGAGGAAGACTGAGATGAAAAGCAACAGTAAAAGTAAAAATCAAGCAATTGGAAAGGTTTTAATCTATATTGTTTTAATTATCGCTTTAATCTATACGCTGCTTCCTTTTGCGACTATCCTGCTGACATCTTTCCGCTCATCCAAGGATGCAGTACGGGGACCATTTACATGGCCCCAGGAATGGAGCATTATCAGAAATTATATCGAGGCGTGGCAGATTGGTAAATTCAGCAAATATCTTCTTAACAGTTTATACATGATGGTGTTTACAGTATTGGGAACTTTACTGGTGGCAACATTGGCAGGGTATTCCTTCGCTAAATTTCGTTATCCGGGAAGAAATCTGCTGTATTATATTCTTCTGATTGGGATGATGATTCCATTTCAGACAATCATGCTTCCGCTGTATTTTACATTGAAGTCTATGGGGCTCTTAAATTCCCTTACTGGAATCGCGTTGCTTTCTATTGGGACAGGAGAGGGATTTGCAATCATGATGATGAGATCATTTTTTGTGTCTATCCCGGATTCGATGATAGAGGCAGCCAGGCTGGATGGGTGCTCAGAGCTGGGGGTGCTGACAAGAGTGATACTGCCTAATACATTTCCGGCATGGTCATCTCTGATCGTGATAACAGCGATGGGTTCCTGGAATAATCTGCTGGCCCCGATGATTTATATTTTTAAACAGGAAAAATATCCTATTCCTTATGCACTGTATGCTTTTCAGTCTGCGCACACTACAGACTATCAGTTGCTGGCCGCAGGGATGATGATTTCGATTTTGCCAATTATTGTTGTCTATATACTTTTTCAGAGCAGTTTCCAAAGCGGTATTATGGCAGGTGCGGTGAAAGGGTGAGCATGTCAAGAGAAAAGTACTGAATCGTTAATATGATTTGGTACTTTTTATCTTATAAAGAAAACTAATATATGGAAGTTCTTATTGGATACACGGAAGATTAGATATACGAAAAATTAGATGGAAATGTAAACGGTAGACCATAGCACCTTGACAATTAATGATGTCAGAATCAAGATACTTATGGTCTACCATTTTACTATACTAATAATATATTAAATTATACTCCTTGTACTTACTGGTTTATATGAAATATGGGTTTTGTATATCGCTCCAAAACTTTCAATAATACAGTACCGATAAGTCCACAGGAAATTACCTGTCCAATTCCCACAGTCAGCATCATAAGCGGAATGGGGAGATTGACATGATATCCGTAATACAGGACAAAGGGGACTACCAATGCATTCACCAAAATGGGTGGAATTGCTACCAGATACTTTTGGCTTCTTAACTGGTAGGATAGAACAGCAGCAAATAATGTTGCCAGACTTCCACATATAACATCCAGTAAGATGCTGCCGCCCATGATGTTGGATATCAGACAGCCAATAAAGAGCCCCGGTATCGCCGCCGGAGTAAAGAAGGGCAGAATGGTAAGGGCCTCAGAGACTCTCACCTGGACACTGCCGTAGCTAAAAGGTGCAAATACCAGTGTCAATACCACATAAATAGCTGCAATCATAGCAGCTTGAGCGATGAATAATACCTTTTTGTTTCTCATATTCAATTCTCCTTTAGTTTTGTTTTACGAGTGGAAGGTCTCGAACACTCGGGTTTAGAACAGACCTTATTTTTAAGGTTTATAGCTTACCTACTATACAATATCTTATGAAAAAAATCAAGTAATTGAGTTTGAATGCCTATTCGTCTAGCAATTAGAGCAGCATTTACGGGGTGCAATAATTATATCTTTTTTTCCATAATCACCCGCTGGGGCTTCATTCCCCATGAACTATAAAAGGATAAGGCGGTCTCATTAAAAG
>DVNN01000342.1 GCA_018714325.1 Candidatus Pelethocola excrementipullorum | reverse complement strand
CAGAGGCTCATGAGGTAATGATACAGGTAAAGGCGGCTGGTGTATGCGGTACCGATATGCACATCTATGAAGGGGCAAAAGGTGCCTCTGAGTGTTACCCGCCGGTGGTTCTGGGACATGAGTTTTCTGGCGTGGTGGTGAAAGTGGGTACCGATGTGAAAAAAGTAAAACCAGGGGATCATGTAACCGTAGATCCTAATATCGCATGTGGTAACTGCTACGAATGTCAAAGTGGAAATCCCCACTTTTGCGATGAATTCGCAGCGACAGGAGTTACATATGACGGTGGGTTTGCCGAATATTGCACGGTGTTGGAAAAACAGGTATATCGGTTGAAGGATGATATTTCATTTGAGGAAGGCGCGATGTGTGAACCTCTGGGATGCTGTCTTCATGGAATCGACCAGGCACAGATAAAAGCTGGGGATGTGGTCTTGATTATTGGCGGAGGCACCATAGGATTAATAATGATGCAGCTGGCAAAAATATCAGGAGCTTCCATCGTCGTTGTATCAGAGCCGGTTTTAGCGAAGAGGGAAGTGGCTTTGAAACTGGGAGCCGATTATGTTGTGAATCCATTGGAAGAGGATATACATGAGATTTTAAAACAAAATCAAGTTCAAAAAATCAATGTGACAATCGAATGTGTAGGCAGACCGGAAACTATGAAGGATGCAATTAAATATGCAGGCCATGGCGCCTATATTGTTTTCTTTGGCTTGACATCACCAGAATGCGAGATTCCAATTAAGCCATATGAGATTTTTCAAAGAGAGCTTACAATTACCTCTTCCTTTGTGAATCCATTTACCCATGGCAGGGCAGCAGAGTTGATTAACAGCGGAAAATTGCAGTTAAAGGAATTAATATCTGACTATATCCCGTTGGATGAGATGGAAAAAGCCTTTGAAATCAAAGGGAAAAATGGGAAAATGTTGATTGTTCCCTAAAGGCACGGATAAGTATCAAAAGAAGATTTTATAAGGAGTTTCATATGGATGGCAGATTCATTAAGGAAGTCAGTATCGATTGGAATGTAATAGAAGAACACAGTTATTTAAGGGAAATCCCCGCGCTGCATTTTGATGATTCCATTGTATTTGATCATAAGGTGACATTTTTTGTGGGCGAAAATGGTTCCGGGAAATCAACACTGCTTGAGGGAATTGCGGTAGCGTATGGATTTAACCCGGAAGGGGGCACAAAAAATTATAACTTTACAACTTATGACTCTCATTCGGAGCTGTATCATTCAATCCGATTGACGAAAGGCATCAGAAGGCCCCAAGGAAGTTATTTCCTGCGGGCAGAGAGTTTCTACAATGTGGCCAGCAAGGCAGAAGACTATCGGGATAATGAGCCCATTGAAGTTTACTATGCCAGATATGGGGGCAAATCTTTTCATCAACAGTCCCACGGGGAGAGCTTTTTGGCATTGATCCAGGGTAATTTTGTGGGAAATGGCATCTATCTTTTGGATGAGCCGGAGGCTGCGTTATCACCCCAAAGACAATTGACTTTGTTGTTGGAAATTGATAAATTGACGAGACAAGGAGCTCAATTTATCATCGCAAGCCATTCTCCCATACTGTTAGGTTTACCCGATGCCCAGATCTTATCCTTTGATGAAGGGGAGATACAGCCATGTGACTATGTAGAAACCGAAAGTTATCAGGTAACCGAAATGTTTATAAATAATCGAGAGTATTTTTTAAAGCGATTGCTTTCCAATGAATGAGGATAGTGACCATCATCTATTCTCTGAATATTATATGAATAGAATGCTATTTCCATATGAGGTTTATTATGAGACGAAATGTAATATTGGAACCTGAAGCAGAGGCAGTCAGCGATGCGGCTGTGCCGCCGCCGCGGATCTACCAGCTGCCCCCTTCAAAGGGGCGTGAGGTCCTGGAAAAAGCTCAGGATTCACCTGTGTTTATGTATCCGGCTCGGATTAATACCATGATGGCTGACACCGGAAAGTGGGGAAGAATCCCTCTTTATGTGGTGAGCCCGGCTGGGAGAAGTACGCCAGAAGATGTTATCTTCTATATTCACGGTGCAGGATGGGTATTTGGAAGTTTTCACACCCATGAAAAACTAGTAAGAGAATTGGCTGCCAGGACGGGATGCATCGTTGTATTTCCGGAATACAGCCGCTCGCCGGAAGTCCAATACCCGACTGCCATGGAACAGTGCTACAGCGTACTTTGCCAGTTGGATGATATCTTATGGGATATGGGCTGCAAGATGAATTATGATACCCTTACGATAGCCGGTGACAGCGTGGGAGGGAATATGACCATCGCCATGACATTGCTTGCAAAGTATCGGAAAGGTCCCAGGATTCACAAGCAGCTTCTATACTATCCGGTTACGAATGCCTGCTTTAATACGGAATCCTACTGTGAATTTGCGGAAGATTACTATCTATACCGGGATGGTATGATCTGGTTCTGGAACCAGTATACCAGGTCAAAGACAGATAGAAATGAGATCACAGCATCTCCATTACGTGCCAGCATAGAACAGCTTCGAGATTTGCCGGAGGCGATGATCTTAAACGGCCAGGCAGATGTTCTAAGAGATGAAGGGGAAGCATTTGGGGAAAAACTGCGGCTTGCGGGAGTACCTGTGACGGCTCTTCGTTTTCAAGGGATGATACACGATTTCGTCATGCTTAATTCCTTGGATCAGACGAGGGCATGCAGGGCGGCCATGGACGCGTCCACGGAGTGGATTAATCGTATGAATGATAAAGAGAGATACAATTAAATATCTAGTATTAAAATAAGGGGCTGTCACACTAAGTAATTAGTGCGCAGCTCCTTATTAATTTTCTTCTTACTTAATTTTCAAATCTGTACATAAACCTCGGTTCTTATAAAGCGTGTTGCCTGTTGAGCGGTATTTTCCAATACAATCTCAGACAGATCGCCAGCATCCTGCAGCCTCATCACACCAAAGTCTTTTTCCCCTAGTTCCTGTCTTTCATTGCCACTATGTATGACAAGCTGTCCGCTGAAGCAATACAGACAATAAATGCAGGTATGGCCTTCTTTGGGATGAATTCGAATTGTTTCTTTTCCGCCGGCGGCCAAGGTGACATCCTGTATTGTTCCGGAGGTATCGCCTTTCATCATTAGGTTATAGTCAGTGGCCATTCCCTCACTGCTGGTATCCCAATCGCCTAAAAAAGATTCCTGATCACCAGGATGAAGCCAGGTACCGGTATGTCCGTTGCATTGCAACCGCAGTTTTCCATCCAAAACAAGCAGGATACGCTTGGTATCGGGAAGAGCAGTAAAGGTACTGGTCTGATCCCTGACCACCGCACTGCTGATTCTAAAAAGAAAATCACGTCGTTCATAGGAAGCCTTCGGAGGGTAAATCAGAAACTCTGTTGTTTCGCCGCCACTCCAAACGGAGGTCTTACATTCAGCCTTCTTTCGTATCTCAAAATTCATGATAAAAACACCACCATTTTCGATTATTTACAGAGAATTACCATTCTTAGCACTAAGTTAATCCTCAGTTGTTTTGATTTGCTGATGTTATCATAAATCTAAAAATAATTCAATATCGAAATTTGTATTTAAAGAATTTCAGCGATGTTGTCATAAGTCTCTTTGGTTAAATCCTGAACTTCCCAAAAGTACAAGGCATAAACAAGAGCCAGCAAATCAGCGCTTCCACCGGGGCTGATATTTCGGCTTACAAATGAATCATCCATGGTATGGATCAACTGTTCCTCATCATAGGTACCGATGGGATGACTGTCCAGATATCTTTGCAGTTCTTCCTTGATTTGTAACCAGGTGTCCACATCGGCACGGATCATAATATTGGTATCCTCTGAATTGGCAATCAGATAAAGCAAGGTAATACGGCCGCTTTTGTATAGCGAATATCCCTTCTCCCTGCACATCTTAAAGATGGGCAGGGCCAGGTTCATAACGATGGGATAACCCCTCATAGCTTCTCCTCGAATTCCCAAAAACCCATGTTCCAGATATAGCCGCTCTCCATGGCTTTGAGGCCCCCGTTCCTTAACTGCATTAAAATCCTCGTTCAGGTGAACCAGCATCCTTCTGCAAATCTCGGGAATGGTAATACCACCATGTGACCCTTGGACATAAGAGTAACCCATGGCCGCACAGAGAATGCCCCCGGAAAAAACAAGCCCTTTGTGGGTATTCACGCCATTTGTGGTCGCAAACATATCCTTCTCGGCTTCTAAGCCCAATGGGCGTATTTGTGAAAAAAGCTGTGCAAGATCTTCTTCACGAAAGGTGAGCCCGGCACAGGCACACTTATGGAAGTAAGGCCTGAGCACATCTGCGCTATCCATAAACAGATCAATGTCCATATCCTGATGTGAGCCAGTGTGGAGACGATCCACCAGTCCAGGCTTTGGGGTCGTGCTTACCTCATAGATCATTGCTTTTTGGAACAGGCCCGCAATGAGGTTTGCATAGTAATTTATGTAAAAAGATTCCATGATGGCAAGCTCTTTTCCCAGTATCTCATCTAGCGAATGTGTTCTGTTACGGCTGCATAAAAAGACAGGATTCTCACATAGCAGGCATGTCCGGCCAATGGATCCCACCATTTCACGTGATAGTATTCCAGCTGCAGGACTTATGACATCAATATCAAACAACCGTCCCAGAGGATGGTTATCCTCTATCAAAATCATCTGCCTTTTCAACTGAGCCGCATCAGCGTCAATGGAAAAATATGCTTCGTACCCGGAAGGCCTGACCGTCTGTTCAAAATAGACGAGGGGTACCTGCAGTCGCGATAGTTCACCGTTGATAAGGGAGAGACCTTCCTCGAATGTCTTCTGGGCCAGCGGAAAAACTTTACAAGGGCCAGCAATATTTAATGTTAATACAAGCAGCGGATAGGGATAGGAGGAAAGCAGACGTTGCTGCTGTCTGCTCCGAAGTTCTCTTCCATCTAAAATTTCCTGCAAGGTGGCGGGGGTGCCGCCTGTCCAATCATTCATGGGGCAACTCCTTTAAAGATCGTAAATAACGGTAGGTACTGGGCGGTACCAGGGGCTCAATTGCCAAAAGTCTGCCTTCTGCCAGATAATTTCTGACAGTAGTAGCGCTGATGATGGTATCCTCAGTCTTCAGACGTGGAATTTCCACAACCGATATCCCGTGTTCAGGAAGTATCTTCTTCATTTGCTGGTTGTATTGATTGGTTACAGCACAGAATGGTTCTTCCCCAATAAACCGTGTCTGTATCTGAAATGGTTCTTTAAAATACTTACAGAACAGCAGCAAATCCAATTCCCCGTTTGCAGCAAAAGCCTGCTTCTTATCCTTGATAAAATAATTGGGAAATGTGGCATGAGAGATCAAATAATCGGAACTTCTATGTAGATAAACACCGTCCAGATGGGCACATCCTTGTTTTACCAATTCAAATCTCACATCGGCAGAAAATCCTTTTCCCTGGGAGGAGAGGATGAATAGATGCAGGATATCACAGTGTTTCCGGGCCTGCTCAATCAAATATAGGTGCCCGTTGGTAAATGGATTCGCATTCATCACAATGGCGCCCACCTTTTTATTTTCATCTATTGATGGACATTGGGATAACTCTTTGATAATATATTCTCTAATCTTATTTTCCTGGTTTTCCATAAGCAGGATTTCTGAGGATTGTACGAGAGGATAAAACCCATAGCTGCCGAATATCGAAGCATTCTCAGGTTTGGTATAGACAAAGAGATGGGTATATTGCTGATTGTAGGCATTGGTTACCAGCTGTGACATAATCGGATCCAGATACCCCTCGCCTTGATGCTGTTCGGCCACAGCCAGACACTTCAGAGTGTTTTTATGTCTGGAACCGGTACATAGAATCTCCCCGCCGCTGCGATTTAGAGTGACGGTGTATTCAATCTGCTCATCATAGTCCAGGCCGCAGTCGGCCAGGAAACTTTTAAGTTTTACCAGCTTTTCAGATTTAAAAGGTGAACCTTCATCGATATAACAATCATAAGGAATCATCGGGAACCTCCTTTACTCTAGATAATAGTGTTCTAATCATAACAGATGAAGGTCAAAAATGAAATAGATGTTTTTTAGACGATTTGCTAATAAGATAGATTTTAATAAAAAGATTATAGGAGGGTTTTATGAAAGAAGTAGCGGAAACGTATGTAATAGGCGAAAAGATGGATATCGAAAAATTCATGGATATCGTCAGGAAGAAAGTACCTGTAACATTTTCAGAAGCGTGCAGAGATCGAGTGAACAAATCCAGAAAAGTGGTGGAGCAATTCATTGAAGACGGAAAAGTAATGTATGGGATCACCACTGGCTTCGGCTCTCTTTGTACAAAGGTTATCAACAAAGAGGAAACCGCACAGCTCCAGAAGAATATTGTGTTGTCTCATTCCACTTCGGTAGGCGATCCGATGTCGGAAGAGGAAGTGCGTGCAACCCTACTGATGATCTTACAGAATCTGTCCCAGGGGTACAGCGGTGTTCGTATGGTAGTTTTGGAACGATATGGGGAGTTCCTTAATAAAAACTTGATTCCATATGCACCGAAGGACGGATCTGTGGGATATCTAAGTCCGGAAGCCCACATGGCATTGGTACTGATAGGAGAAGGTCAGGCCTATTACAATGGCAAGCTCATGCCGGGAGCTGAGGCTCTGGCTGCAGCAGGGATACAGCCTCTGGAATTAAGTTCCAAGGAAGGGTTGGCACTGGTATCCGGAACCACTTCTGTAACCGGACTGGGTGCCATTGCCCTCTATGACATGATCAAAGCTGCTAAAACAGCAGATATTATTGCGGCATTTACCTTAGAGTCTTCCAAAGGTATCATCAAAGCCTTTGATCCAAGAGTGATGAGCGTACGTCCCCACGAAGCCCAGGGGGATACGGCGGCAAACGTGAGAAACATCCTGAAAGATTCTCAGGTGATCGAGTATTATAAGGACAGTAGAGTGCAGGATGCTCTTTCCCTTAGATGTGTGCCTCAGCTTCATGGAGCGGCGAAGAAATCATTGTACGATGCCCTTCGTACCATCGAAATTGAAATGAACTCTTGTTGTGACAATCCGATTATCTGGCCGGATGATGTGAATCCGGAAGTAATTTCTGCATGTAATGCCGATTCGGCTTATGTGGGAATCGAGATGGATTCGGCTTGTATCGCGGCCACATCATTGGCAAAGATGTCAGAACGGCGTAATAACCGTATGATCGATGAAAGCCTGGGCGGTTATCCATCCTTCCTGATCCGTAATCCGGGACTCAATTCAGGCCTTATGATTCCGCAGTACACACAGGCAGGGCTGTTAAATGAGATGAGAATTTTATCCACCTCCTCCACCATTGACAATACTTCTACCTGTGGAAACCAGGAGGATTATGTGGCTATGGGGTATAACGCCTCCAAGAAAGCCATCGATATAAGCAAGAAGCTGGAATACATCCTGGCCATCGAATTGCTGTCGGCGTTTGAGACTCAGGGATTCATCCGGGAGGAATTAAAGCGAAGCAGTGTGACCTTGAAGGTGTTTGAAGAAATCGGAAAGACAGTACCTTTGATGACAGAGGATATATTCCTTCACCCACATATCGAACACTTGAAAGACATGATACATAGCGGCCAAATCCTCGATATGGTGGAAGAAGAGATTGGTCAATTGAAATAGTAAAGCGGTATAGAGATTACATGGCAAGGCACCTTGCTGGGGCGAATTTGTCGGAATTAGTCGATTATTAGACGAGACACCATGATAATAACCTACAAAGAAGAGGAAGGAGAGAGTATCGTGGAAGAAAACAATAAGAAAAAGATTCAATGGAGTGTATTTATACCTGCTTTTCTCGTTATCGGAGGAGCCGCCATCATGGGGCTCATTAATAACACCTTATTAAGCAAGGCGAGCCACACAATATTTACTTGGGCGCTGACAAACTTTGGTTGGCTGTATCAGATCGTGGCGATCACCTGTCTGGTACTTGCGGCAGTTTTTGCATTTTCAAAGCTGGGTAAAATACGTTTCGGCGGTAAAAATGCAAAGGCTAAACATTCCTTTGGTGCATGGTTTGCCATGACATTGGCAGGAGGTATTGGTACCGGATCAATCACCTATGGTGTGAATGAAGTTATGATTTACTTCGGGAATATCTACGGAGAGCTGGATAAGACCGGAATTATGGCAGGAACAGAAGAGGCTGGATTCTTTGGAATGGGACGTGTGCTTTATAACTGGACGTTCATACCATATGCCATCTATTCTTTAGTTGGTGTAGCCATCTCTTATATGTATTTTAATAAAAAAGAAGAGCTCTCAGTAACTTCATCCCTGATTCCATTGTTTGGTGAAAGGGTGAAGAGGGGGGCATGGAGAACGATTGTAGATACCTTATCCATCATTGCTATTGCATTGGGACTTGCCTCTAGTATGGGAGGCGGACTTGCTTTGATTGGTACCGGTCTGAATACCGTGTATGGAATTAAACAGGGTCCTGTCGTATGGTTTGGGTTATTTGGAGTCATCATGGTTACCTTTAGCATCTCGGCCTTGAAAGGAATTGATAAAGGTCTGAAATGGCTTGCAAAAGGAACCACCTATATTTTCTATGCTTTATTGATTTTCCTATTTGTTGCAGGACCTACCGTCTACATCTTAAATATGATGAATGCTGGTATGGGCCATTGGCTGGATAACTTCTGGACCTGGGGCTTAGATCCATACATCGTTAATGGAGAAGCTCTGGTAACATGGTGGACCTTGTATGACTGGTCATCCTGGATCGCTTATGCTCCTCTGATGGGAATATTCTTTGCATTGCTGGCATATGGAAGAACGATTCGCCAATTCATGATTGTAAACTGGATCTTACCATCCACCTTCAATGTGGTTTGGTTTAGTGTATGGAGTGGAACCGGACTCAAATGGCAAAACGAGGGCGTGGTAGATATCGTGGCGGCCATTAAGGAAAATGGAGCCGTATCTGGTTTATGGGCTTTCTTGCAACAGGTTCCGATCAGTGTGATTATCATACCACTTGTTATCATCACCTTGATTGCAGCATTTTCCACCACGGTCAATAGTATGTCAACCACAATAGCCGCGGTTTGTACGAAGGGTGCCAGAGCCGATCAAGAGGCTGCCGGCTGGCTGAAGATTCTCTGGGGAGTTTCCATTGGTCTGATTGCAGTTATCATGGTTGCTTTTGCCGGAGGTGCTCAAGGCGTTGATGGTGTTAAGTATTTGGCAGGCTGCGGAGGTTTTGTAGTATTGCCAGTATTTGTCCTTCAAATCATATCCTTATTTAAAATGTTTTTTATTGATAAGGTAGTAGAGGATGTAGAGGAGACGGATGCTATAGAGGAAGCAGAAGCTACAGTGAAAGTAGAGGCTTTAAAGGAAGCGGTCGTTACAGAATAGTCCGAAAAGGGAAGATAAGTAGCGAAGCACAATCATAAAGATCGGGGGAATAAGAGGATGAGTAATTCCAAAAAGAAGTCAGTGGCAAGTAAAGAAAAGCGAGAAGTTGAGATGGATATATTTAAAATCTTTTTAACTCCCCCGAATACCAGGAAAGAGAAGATCACACTTTTGGTGATGATGGCAGTTGTATTTATGATGTTTTTTGGCCCCCTGTGTTTTACGTCGGTATCGCCGGTGAAGGCCATTATCTCTTCGGCATTTCCTGCGTTTTCTCTTTCCTGGGGATGGATGGTGCTATTGCGGTCACTGTTCCGAAAAAGTGAATTTTGTAAATAGAGGCTTCCCTCGCTATGTGGCGGGGGGAGTTTTTTCGTGACGGAGGGGGGGGACGGAAAATCCATGGGCGGGGTGTAGGGTCTATGACGATTCACTTGCCTCTGCGCTTGCCCTTAGCTAACCTGCGTTCTCACTAAGTTCATCGCGAGAGCGCTCTTCACTAAGTGATCATTGCAGGTGGATCTTCGGGCGCGCTGCGAGGTCGGCGTGAATCGTGCATAGACCCTACACCCTGCCCATGGATTTTCCTGACTTCTAGCGTCTGAAGTTTGCCCTTAGCTAACGTGTGTTCTTGCTAAGTTTATCGTGGGAGCGTTCTTTACTAAGTGTCATTGTAGGGTGATCTTCGGGTGCGCTCTGAGGTCGGAGTGGAACGTGCATAGACCTTACTCCTTGCCTTGGATTTTCCTGACTTCTGGCGTCTGAGGGTTTTGGATTGTAGGGGTTAGTTGACTGTGTGTTTTATTATTTTGAAGATAAAGTATATGATTGGTACTAATAGGAGGGTTAGGTAAAAGGGGAGGAGTAGTGGGGGCAGGTTTTTGCAGGTAGTTGAATATATTGTTAAAAATGTAAAGAGTAGGGTTGTTGTGAATTTGGCTGTTTCCAGCATGGTTTTTAATGTGCGATAGACTTTTTCTTTATTTAGTGGTGTAATTTGGACTCCAGTGTTCCAGGATAGGGGGAACTTTTCAATTATGCTTATTACAGCGTATATGACTAAGGTAAGTGCAACTAATTTTATTGTTGAGTTTTTATCTGTAATTCTGTCTATTTCTCCGAAGGTATTATAATGTCCTGGTATTTTATTTGGTATTTTGTCCCACGTATATAAAAGATAGGCTATGGTTCCTAGAATACATAAAACACTTAAAATATTTATTATCACATCATATTTGCTTTTCTTGATTTCCATTTAGATGGCC
>DVNN01000341.1 GCA_018714325.1 Candidatus Pelethocola excrementipullorum | reverse complement strand
CCTTACGTGCAAAGTCTAAAAACATTCGAAATCCGCCCTATTCGGGCTACTTTCTCATGTTTTGCGGGTCCCAAACTCATGCTTTTTCATGCTTGCATGAAAAGCATGACCTTTTGACCCTGGTATCATGTTATGTGTTACCACCTGTTTTTGATTTTGTTCTGCAGGCTGTATAAGGTATTCATCGCGTCCATAGGGGTCAGGTTGGTAAGATCCAGTTCTTTGATTTCCTGAACGATCGCATCATCCTGCACCGTATCAAACAGGGACATCTGAGCCATATCCACCTCGTCGAAATGGGGTTTCTTCTGACGGCATTTTTTATTATCCGTCATATCCCTGACCGTGGCTGTAATATCGGAGGTAACCAGCTGATCCACTAACTCCCTGGCACGGGACAGAACGCTTTCCGGCACCCCTGCAAGACGAGCCACCTGGATTCCATAGCTCTTATCCGCTCCACCAGCTACAATCTTACGCAGGAATACGATATCGTCGCCTTTTTCCTTAACCGCGATACAGTAATTATGTACGCCCGGAACCTTACCCTCCAGTTCCGTCAATTCATGATAATGGGTGGCAAATAAGGTTTTTGCTCCCAAAAGCTTTTTATCTGAAATATGTTCAATCACAGCCCAGGCAATGGACAAACCATCAAAGGTACTGGTTCCACGGCCGATCTCATCTAGGATTAAAAGGCTGTTAGGCGTGGCATTTCTCAGGATATTGGCAACTTCGGTCATCTCTACCATAAAGGTACTCTGTCCGCTGGCCAGATCATCCGAGGCACCCACACGGGTGAAAATCCGGTCCACGATTCCGATATTCGCCTTCTCAGCAGGTACAAAGGAACCGATCTGAGCCATCAGAACAATCAGGGCTGTTTGCCTCATATAGGTGGATTTTCCTGCCATATTGGGGCCTGTGATGACTGACAGCCGGTGTTCCTGATTATCCAGATAGGTGTCATTGGAGATGAACATGTCATTTGGAATCATCTTTTCCACCACCGGATGACGTCCGCCTTTGATTTCCAGGACTCCGCGATTGTTTAGTTTCGGCCTTACAAAGTTATTATGTTGGGACACTAAGGACAGGGATGTGAATACATCAATATGGGCAATGGCCCTGGCTGTCTGCTGGATACGCAGCACTTCCCCTGCGATGGTATCCCGAATCGTACAGAATTTATTGTATTCCAGAGCATAAAGTTTGTCTTCAGCCCCCAGAATTAAGTCTTCCAGCTCCTTCAGTCTCGGTGTAATATAACGCTCTGCGTTGGCCAGTGTCTGCTTTCTGGTATAATAATCCGGCACCTGATTCTTGAAAGAATTGGTCACCTCCAGATAGTATCCAAACACCTTATTATATTTAATCTTCAGGTTTCGGATACCGGTCTTCTCCCGTTCCGAAGCCTCTAGTTCACTGATCCACTGTTTTCCCTCATGTTTGGCATTGCGGTACTTATCGATGCTTTCATCGAAACCTTCCTTGATAATGCCGCCTTCTTTCATGGCCAGAGGTGGCTCGTCCACAATAGAAGCATCGATCAGTTGATATAGGTCCTCCAGCCCATCCATCCCTTCTTGTATCTCTCCCAGCATGCCTCCTTCAAAGGAATTCAACAGCTGTTTGATGAATGGCAGCATCTCTAAAGAAGTCTTAAATGCAATTAAATCTCTGGGATTGGCGGATTGATAGCTGATCCGGCTGATCAGACGTTCCAGATCATATACCGGCCGCAGATATTCCCGGATTTCATCCCGAATCATAGGCTGCTTATTTAACTCTTCCACCGCTGTCAGCCGGGCATTGATGTCATCACTGTCGATCAGAGGGCGTTCCGTAAAGGACCGCAGAAGCCGGCTTCCCATGGCTGTTTTGGTCTTATCCAGTACCCAGAGCAAAGAACCTCTCTTTTGCTTCTCCCTCATGGTCTCCACCAGCTCCAGATTCCTTCTGCTGGAGCTGTCGATTACCATATACCGATCCGTCACATAAGGCGTGATGGATGTCATCTGAGGCATATCAGACTTCTGGGTGGCATATAGGTACTGGAACAATGCTCCGGAAGCGATGAGGCCGCAGTTGTAGTCAGCCAGGCCAAGCCCCTCCAGAGACATTGTCTTAAAGTGATCCTTTAAAATCTGTTCACATTTTGCATCATCAAAATACCAGTCCTCCAGGGCGTTGACACAGATGTTCAACCTGGTTCTCAGGTCCTCACAGTCAATGCCGCAGACCAGGAAAGACTGGTTGCAGATAATCTCAGCCGGGAGGAATTTATTAATCTCGTCCAACAGCTTTGATTCTTTTTCCAATTCCGTCATCAGACATTCCCCGGTGGAAATATCTGCAACCGATATTCCAAAGCGGTCATCCATGCAGACGATGGACATGATGTAATTATTCTTTGCCTCATCGAGACCCTGGGCATTCATGGTCGTACCAGGGGTCACCACTCGGATGACCTCTCTTTTTACTATTCCTTTAGCCTCTTTGGGATCTTCCACCTGTTCGCAGATAGCTACCTTGTAGCCCTTTTCAATCAAGCGTCCGACATAGACCTCGGCAGCGTGGTAGGGGATTCCGCACATGGGTGCCCGTTCCTCCAGACCACAGTCTCTTCCTGTCAAAGTCAGCTCTAATTCCTCTGAAACAGTCTTTGCATCTTCAAAGAACATCTCATAGAAATCCCCTAGCCGGTAAAACAAAACACAATCTTTATATTCTTCTTTAGTAGCAACGTAATGCTGCATCATTGGTGATAATGCCACGTTATTTTCTCTCCGTTCCCATATAGTAAAAGCCTTTGCAGGTATCCAGGGATACTTGGCGTAATGAGCCAATCATGGACTCATCCCCAGGAAAATGCACCAGCAGGTTATTGGTCATACGCCCTGTAACCAGAGTCGGATCATGATCATTCATACCTTCCACCAGCACCTCCTGAACGGTACCTGTAAGCCTTCCGACCTCCTGTGCTGAGATTGTCTGCACTTCCTTCAAAAGCCGGTCAAACCGGACTTTAATCACATCTGCCGGCACTTGATCTTCCATGACGGCAGCAGGTGTGCCGGAGCGTTTGGAATAGATGAAGGTAAAGGCACTGTCATATCGAACTTTGCGCACCACATCAAGTGTCTCATCGAAGTCTTCCTCCGTCTCTCCCGGAAATCCTACGATGATATCCGTAGTCAGAGAGATACCAGGTACCGCCCTGCGGATTTTCTCCACCAGTTCAAGATACTGCTCCTTGGTATAACGGCGGTTCATCACCTTCAAGATCTTGGTGCTTCCGGACTGTAAGGGCAGATGGAGATGATTACAAATCTTCGGATAGTTCCCCATCACCTCAATCAGCTCATCGGATAAATCCTTGGGATGTGAAGTCATAAAGCGTACACGCTCAAGACCATCGATCTTAACGATTTCCTCCAGAAGCTGTGCAAAGGTTATTGGGTCCTCCAGATTCTTTCCATAGGAATTCACATTCTGTCCCAGCAGCATGACTTCCTTAACACCATCTTCTACAAGATGCTCGATTTCCCGGAGAATATCTTTGGGATTTCTACTGCGTTCACGCCCTCTTACATAAGGAACGATACAATAGCTGCAGAAATTGTTGCATCCGAACATGATATTCACACCGGATTTAAAACTATATTTTCGATCCACCGGCAGGTTCTCAACAATTTTATCGGTGTCTTTCCAAATATCGATGACCATTGTCTTCTGCACGAGAGACTGTACCAATAATTCAGCAAATTTATAGATATTGTGGGTTCCGAAAACCAGGTTCACGAAACGATAACTTTTTTTCAATTTTTCAACCACATGAGGTTCCTGCATCATGCATCCGCACAATCCAATCATCATGTGGGGGTTTTTCTGTTTCAGACGATTCAAGTTGCCAAGACGTCCATAAACTCTCAGATTGGCATTTTCCCGAACCGTACAGGTATTGTAAATAACAAAATCCGAGTGTTCATCTTCAGACTTCTCATAACCTGCATGTTCCAGGATTCCCTCCAGCTTCTCAGAATCTCTGGCATTCATCTGACAACCAAAAGTCACGACGCAGAAAGTTAATTTCCGCCCCGCTTCTTTACTTTTTTCTTCCACCAGCTCTTTGGCCAGTTCCATAAAATAATATTGTCTTTCAGGCTCGGTATCCGGCGCCTGATTTATCTTCTCTAATATGTTTTCTTTCATTTCATCACCATATGTGATTATACCAACCAAATCCTGTGTTTGCAAGTTTTTTGTCGCTGGTATATCATCATAAAAGCTCCTTTGTATGTTCTGTATTTGATTATTTCAGCTCCTGTAAAAGTATTAGGGGCAGGGTATGAATTCTCTGATATGCATCACCTTGATAGGCCGTTGCCAGGGGATAGGATGCGTCATCTTCCACTGTTTCAATGGTGATCGCAGGCCTTCCGATGGTCTCGGAATAAAAATGAACCGAATTACCTCCGTTTAGGCTGGACATAAACTCCTCTTCCTTTTTCCCGAGCAGGTAACCGGATGCACGCTGCAGATATTTGGCCAGGTGCCGGCAATGCGCATTATATGTATGGGGCATTGCCTGTCGATAATAGTAGATAATATTCCCTCTGGAGTGAAAATCCAGATATGCCAGGGTCTCATAATCCTGAAATATCCGCATCAATGTCTGTGTCTCCATCTCACTTGCAGGATATTCCTGAAGCTGTTGCTGAATATAGGACTTGCTGGGAAAATTCCGGTTAATATCCACCCCTCTGGCGTTATACTTCCAGTCCTGGGGATTGATATTCCTGCGGCGGCACATCCGGCGAAGCAGGGGATTATGGATGATTCCAAACCCATGCATGGCGATCTCGTAACCATCCGGATTGACCAGGGGAATAAAACAAATGGAATACTGGTTGAGCAGCCGAAATACATCAATTCCGTCTATGCTGTCGTTTTCGCGATATGCGGTACAGTACTCCTCTATCATCCGTAGTAAAAGAACAGGGTTTACATTCTCCCTGCCATGGATTCCCGCCGTGCACACTAAGGTCTCCATGCCGAGCCCCACGCGCATCATGGGAATCTGCCTGTCATCATGAGATTGTCCAATAATTCTGCAAATTGTAAACTCAGGAAAACTTTGTGACAGCACCTGCATGGAAGCAAAGATGTCCTGATAAGAATAGCGCTGATTCAATGCAATCATAGTTATATAAAACCTCCTAATGCGTTTTGTACTATACTATGATTAAAATCAGCGCTTTATGACAATAACATTAAAAACCCTTATATCCTAACTATGGACGAACTTGCCCATTCCCATAGATGATGTATTTGTAAGTGGTGAGTGCCAATAGACCCATGGGGCCTCTGGCATGAAGCTTTTGGGTGCTGATACCGATCTCCGCTCCAAATCCAAATTCAAAACCATCGGTAAACCGGGTGGAAGCGTTGACATAAACTGCCGACGCATCAATCTCATCCAGAAACTTTTGTGAATTAAAATAATCCTTGGTTATAATCGCCTCGGAATGCTTTGTATTATACCTGTTGATATGAGCGATTGCCTCATCCACATTCTTTACCGTCTTAATGGAAATGATATAATCCAGATACTCCGTGCCCCAATCTTCCTCAGCGGCAGGAATTCCACCTTTTACATACGGCAGTGATTCACCGTCGGCTCTCATCTCAACCTGAAGTCCTCCAAGCTTGTCGGATAAGGCCGGAAGCAGCTGCTTTCGGATGCTTTCATGGACAACCAGTGATTCACAGGCATTGCAGACTCCAATTCTCTGAGTTTTGGCATTGACTATGATATCGATTGCCATATCCAGATCCGCGGACGCATCCACAAAGATATGACAGTTTCCGGTACCTGTTTCAATAACCGGAATCGTACTGTTGGCCACGACAGATTTTATCAGACCGGCACCCCCTCTGGGGATCAAGACATCCACAAACTGGTTCAACTGCATGAACTGTGTGGTTGTTTCTCTGGAAGTATCCGTGATCAGTTGAATTCCATCCTCCGAAACACCGTGTTCACTTAAGGTGGATCTCAGGGTGTGGATAATGGCCATATTGGATTGAAGGGCATCGCTGCCGCCTTTTAAGATCACCGCATTACTTGTTTTGAAGCAAAGCCCGAAGGCATCGGCTGTTACATTAGGCCGTGCCTCATAGATAATGCCTATAACGCCCAGAGGAACCCTCTTTTGCCCAATCATCAGACCGTTGGGACGCTTTTTCATACCCAGTACTTCCCCGATGGGATCTTCCAGATCCACAAGCTGAAGCAAGCCTTCCGCCATTCCTTCAATTCTTTCGGGCGTCAACTTAAGTCTATCCTGCAAAGGCAGGGGCATCCCGTTATTCTTTCCATTGGTCATATCGATATCATTCGCCGCCAGTATGGCGTCTGTATCTCTTACTAATGCTTCCGCACAGGCTTTCAGCACCTGATTCTTTTTAGCCGATCCCAATTTCTGTAATAAAGGTTCCGCCGCTTTTGCCTTTTGTCCAATTATTTCCAGATTCATGCCTCAACTTCCTTTCTGTAGATATCATGTTCCGTTATCAGATAATTTGGCTTTATATCGGTGGGTTCACTGGGAATCTCCTCCAACAGCTGCCAGGAGAATGCCACTGCCGCCGTGGGCAGCTCATGATGTACACTTAAAAAGCGGTCGTAATAGCCGCCACCATACCCTATTCTATGCCGATCCTTATCAAAGGCCACGCCGGGAACGATAATCAACGCATCCGTTGTGTCCGCCTCCGGCAACCCATCCACCGGTTCCGCGATTCCAAAGTTACTGGTTTCACACTGGTCGAAATCCGTTATGTAATGAAAAGTCATCTTCTTCCCTTTCACTTTGGGTACAGCCACCTGCTTCCCCTGTTTCCAGGCCGTCTCGATCAATTCTCCAGTCATGACTTCCTTGTTGAAATCCATATACGCAAAAATACAGGAGGCATCTTTCCACTCCTGAAGTTCAATCACCTTCTTCGTGATACTTCTGCTCTTTTCCAGTATTTCCGCATCCGGAACTTCTTTTCTGAAACAAAAAACCTGCTTTCTAATGGCTTTTTTTCTTTCCATATTTGTCTCCCAGATTTGTTATGGAACCATCATTTTCCTGTATGTCGATATGATCCAGTTGGGAACGAAGGTTCAGTTTCACAGCTTCAATATACTCTTTCCGAAGCTTCTGCTGCTCGGCTTTCTCTTCGGGTGTCAGTCCTTCTGCCTTAGCTTTTCTTGCCAGTTCGTTAATACGTTCTATATTCATTACTTTAAAACTCCTTTTATTGGTATCTCAATTTATCCAGATAATCGATCAGGTAAAACTCATCCTTTTTGTTGGCCAAAAACAACGTTCCGTGATCTCTTCCCTGCATAATTTTATGTATAATATGGAAATCCTCCCCATTGGCAATAACCATGTCTGCGCCTG
>DVNN01000340.1 GCA_018714325.1 Candidatus Pelethocola excrementipullorum | reverse complement strand
ACCCCAAACATCCATATATCCATGATTTAAGGCCATGGGGAATGACATAGACCAAGAAAGCAATCTATAAAAAAATGAAAAAGTAAGAAAAACCGAGTTAACAAGAGAAAAACTAAGATAATTATGGGAGGGAGAGTATGAGAGATGAAGTTTTTTGCCGGGGTTATCTGAGGGATGATGGAACTAAGGGAATCAGAAATAAGGTTTTGGTTGTCTTTACGGTAGAATGCAGTAAACATGTGTGCAGAAAAGTGGCAGAACATTTTCAACAGCTAGGTGAAGACGTGGAAGCCATAGGTTCTCATTCCTGCCTGCATAATCAAGTGAATATCAGAAGATTATTGAAATATTGCACACATTCCAATGTAGGCGGCGTATTGGTTATAGGGCATGGATGTGAGTATACATACCCGGATATGCTGGCAGATTATGCAAAGGCCAGCGGCCGTGAAGCAGCCTGGTTTTATCAGCAGGAAGCGGGTGGAACATTAAAGAGTATTGCCAGGGGCATTCAGATTGTGCAGGATATGATAACCAGACTTAAAGATGTTGTGCGGGAACCTATGTATCTGTCTGAGCTGGTGATCGGGGGCGAGTGCGGAGGATCGGACTTCACTTCTGGTTTAGCAGGAAATGCTCTTGTGGGAAGTGTATTTAATTATGTCATAGACAATGGGGGAACGGCCGTCTTTGAGGAATTAAGTGAAGGTGTGGGGCTTAAGGACTATCTTATGGGACGCGCCGTGAATGATAAGGTGCGTGTGGATATCGCAAATGCATATGATAAAACAATAGCCTTTTGTGATGCGTATGGACAATTCTCCATAGCGCCCGGTAACATGGACGGCGGTTTGACTACGATTGAAGAGAAGAGCATGGGAGCCACTGTCAAAAGCGGACGGCGGGACATACAAAGTGTTCTGAAGATAGGACAAACACCTCATTGTAAAGGCTTGCATCTTCTAGATGTGATTCCTGACGAGAAGCTGGAGCCGGCTCATTTTATAGCTGCAGATCCATCCGATATGCTGGAGCTTATCGCATCAGGGTGTCATCTGGTGTTCCTGGTAACCGGTCGTGGACATGTTGTTGGAACTCCGGTCAGCCCTGTCATAAAGGTGACAGGTAATCCCAGAACATATGAGAGAATGTCGGATGATATTGATTTTTGCGCTTCAGGTCTTCTGACAGGTGAAGATAACATGGAAGATATGACGGAAAGAATTGTAAAACTTATGCAAGAGGTCTGCAATGGCGGACAGAGTAATGCAGAACGAATGGGCCATAGGGAAGGAATATTGTATTTTAACTTCCAGAATCCTACAGAGGTCCCTTCTTGTTGGAAATTTTAATAGTAAGGGGGCGATGGTATGATAGTAAAAGGTATAGTCCCTCCACTTGTTTCACCACTGAATGAAGATGGTACCATTGATGTGGCGGGAACAATTAATATGATAGATCACTGCATAAGAGGAAAGGCAGATGGGATATTTCTTCTGGGCTCCTGTGGGGAAGGCTCCGTGTTGGCCAAAGCGGAACGTAAACTACTGATTGAAACAGCTCTAAAAGGTATAGATGATCGGGTTCCGCTGCTTGTTGGAGTGCTGGAAACATCGGCAAAGAAAGTGGTTGAAGAGATCCTGGACCTGGAAAAAACAGGGGTAAAGTACTTTGTGGTAACTCCCCCTTACTATCTTTCCACCGAGGTTCAGGGTGAGATTTTAGAGCACTTCCGTTATATCTCTAAACGCATTCACGGGAAGTTAATCGTATATAATATTCCATCTTATGTACACAGCAGTATCTATCCCGAGACGATGATGGAACTTTTAAGCATCGATAATGTGATATCTGTAAAGGATAGTACAGGAGATTGGGGCATGCACCAAAAAGCACTGTTTTTAAAGCAGGAAATACGGAATTATGATTCTAAGTCTTTCATGTGCGGAAATGAGGATTTCGCCTACGCATCTTTATCCCTGGGGGCGGATGGATGTGTACCCTGCTTTGCAAATGCATATCCTGAGCTTTATAGTAGAATGCAGATGGCTGCAAAAGATAAGAATACCGTTGGAATGGTTCAATGCCAAAAGGTAATTGGAGACTTAAAAGAGGTGCTTTCCATGGGAGCCTCATGGATTGGGGTAGTGAAGTATCTCTGTTCTTTGAAGGGATTGATTCAGCCATACACCGGAGATGGCCTTCCTGAACTTACGGATGATCAAAAGAGAGAGATAAGAGTCAAAATCGGTAAAATTGAAAAAAAACATGGTTTGGGGAATACAGTATGAAATACTTACTTGGGATAGACAACGGCGGAACATTTTCAAAAGCAGCAATCTTCGATGTGAACGGAAAACAGATTTCAGCGGCCAGTATACCAACAGTCACATTAATACCAAAGCCGGGGTATGCCGAAAGAGATATGAAAGAATTGTGGTATGTTAATGTGCATGCAATCAAAATGGCAGTTGAGAATAGTAATGTGGATAGCAGGGACATTGTGGGTGTTTCATTCTCAGGGCATGGAAAAGGTCTTTATATGGTGGATGCAATCGGGAACCCAACATACAATGGCATTCTCTCCACTGATACCAGGGCGTGGAAATATGTGCGGAACTGGGAGAGAGAAGGAATCAAAGAGAAGGTTTTCGATAAAACACTGCAGGATATTCTGGCATGTCAACCGGTCAGCATTCTCGCATGGTTCCAGGATCATGAACCCGAAGTTCTGAAAAGGACTAAATATATTTTTTCTGTTAAGGACTATATAAGATTCTGTCTGACGGGTGAAGCATATGGAGAATATACGGATTTTAGCGGAGGAAATTTAGTAAACCTGCATACAAAGGCATACGACAGGGATCTGCTGAAACTGTTTGGTCTTGAGGATATCTATGAGAAGTTACCACCTCTTTGCCATTCAGCAGAAGTATGTGGATATATTACAAAGGAGGCCAGTGAATTAACCGGGCTGCAAGAAGGAACGGTGGTAGCAGCGGGCATGTTTGACGTGGATGCCTGCGGTATTGCATCGGGGCTGAAGAGCTCAGATGAGATGTGTATGATTGCCGGAACATGGAGCATTAATGAATTTATAGCAAAAGAGCCTGTGATAAATGGCAGTGTGTCCTTAAATTCTATGTTCTGTATCCCGGGTTATTTTCTTATAGAGGAGAGTTCTCCCACATCGGCAGGCAATATGGAGTGGTTTATCCGAAATCTTATGTCTCATGAGAAGGAGGAGGCTGAGAAGGATTCTGGTTCTGTCTATGATATTACCAATCAATGGGTAGAGGATATTAATCCGGAGGAATGTAATATTATCTTCCTTCCATTTTTAAATGGTTCCAATGAAGAGGCACTTGCCAAAGCCTCCTTTCTGGGATTGACGGCCTATCATAATAAAAAACATATGTTAAGGTCTGTATATGAGGGAATCGTATTCTCACATTTAACTCATGTGAAGAAATTACTGAAGAACAGGAAAACACCGGAAAGCATACGTTTGTCCGGCGGTGCCGCCAATTCCAAGGTATGGGTACAGATGTTTGCAGACGCTCTTCAGATACCCATCGATACCGTGGAAGAAAAAGAATTAGGAGCCCAGGGGGCGGCCATGGCTGCAGGAATTGCATCCGGTATCTACAGAGACTATGAAGAAGCCGTGGAACTTTGTGTTCACATTACAAGCAGAGTGTATCCAAGACCGGAGTACAAGAAAGTTTATGAGAGAAAATACGAAGTTTACAGAGCGGTAATTCGTGCTTTAAGGAGTGTATGGGAGCACTTTGCCAACCAGATCGAAAGTGATATATAATGATATGAAGAACTATATATTAGGTCTATATGAAAAATCCATGCCGAAGGACTTAAGCTGGCCGGAGAAATTAAAGGCTGCTAATGAATGTGGGTTTGACTACATAGAAATTAGTATTGATGAAACAGATGAGAAATTGAATCGCCTGGATTGGACGAAAGACGAGAAGTTTCAATTAAAAAAGGATATACATGAAACCGGACTTCCGATTTATTCCATGTGTTTGAGTGGTCATAGAAAATATCCATTAGGCAGCAAGGATGAAGTAATTAGAGAGAAGTCATTAACCATCATGGAAAAGGCTGTGGATTTCGCAGCAGATCTCGGTATACGGATTATTCAATTGGCAGGATATGATGTATATTATGAAGAGAGTGATGAAGCTACAAGGACATACTTTGCAGAGAATCTAAAAAAAGCCTGTGAAATGGCGGCCACAAAAGGAGTTATGCTGGGATTTGAAACCATGGAGACTCCATTTATGGATACTGTAGAAAAGGCAATGTACTATGTTCATAATATGAATAGCGTATACCTAGGAGTGTATCCCGATATTGGTAACTTGACAAATTCAGGCTATATAACAGGAAAGTCCGTGTCGGAAGATATTAAAATGGGAAATGGCCATATTGTGGCAGCACATTTAAAAGAGACAAAACCCGGTCAATACCGTGAGGTTCCGTTTGGTATGGGGCATACCGAGTTCATCCCATGTTTAGAAATGTGCAGAGAACTTGGGGTGAAGATGTTCGTAGGGGAATTTTGGTATACCGGCTCGAAAGATTGGAAGATGGATTTAGAATTTGCTAATGATTTTTTAAGAGATAAGATTAATAAAGTGTACCGGTGACGATACATGAGAACTCTCATGTTTGACAGCTTAAATGCGTAGAATGCTGATAGTAGGGGCATTCTACGCGTTTTTTAGAGTAACAAAATGTAGCTATATATTATTGCTTTTTCGTTGTATTACGAATAATCTTTTTCATATTCACGTCTGTTATTATTTCAGAATCCATACGAAAATTTAATTTCGGATGGATAATAAGATTCACTAATTTTTTTTACATACGGTTGATTCATGGACGGAATTGAATTATAATAAAACAATCTGGAAGAATTCAATATTTTCTTAATCAAGGCGTCTCTGCCTACATTTCCAGCAAATTTAATTTAATACTCGGATGAGTGATAATATATGATTGAAATGCGACTTGTTTTGCATTATAATTATTATATATTAGTAAGATAGATTAAGAGTCAAGTCATTTCAGGATTTTCACTCCTCCGAAAGAAAAAAAGGAGGATAAGAATGAGCAATAAGCCTGTTAGGCTAAAAGCTTTGGATGCCCAGGTATGCGAAGCGTTATCAGACCCTGAAATATTTGCAGATTTATTTAATGGAAGCATATTTGAAGGGAACCAAGTAGTAGATCCGGATTCACTGAGGCCCTGTAGTGAGATGCAGACATTGCAGGTAGGAGCAGGAACAAATGACCAGGAGACTATAAAAAGAATTCGGGATATTAAGATGGAGGGGCATTTTTTAGAAGGACAGCCTGCAGTTCTATTGGCTGTGGAGGCTCAGAGAGAAGTACATTATGGGATGCCCGTCAGGGGAATGGTGTATGATGGAATGGATTATTCAGAGCAAATCAAAAAGATCAAGAAATATAACAAGCGAAGCAATAATCTGAAAAGTTCTTCTGAATATATCTCAGGGCTAAGTGAAACCGACCATCTGATACCGGTACTCACTATCGTATTTTACTATGGGGAAGGGAGAAGCTGGGAAAAACCTGCTAGCCTCCATGACATGCTGAGATTTCCGGACGTATTACTCCCATGGAAACAGAGATTTTCAGACTATAGTTTGAATCTAGTCAGCAGTGTTAACGTTAACTATGCAAACTTCAGGACAGGTTTAAGGGAAGTTTTTGAACTGCTTGGAGTTGCCCATGACAAAGAAAGCTTGAAAAAACTATTAACAGAAAAAAGGGAATACTATAGCAACTTACCTAAAGAACGCAGTAAGTTAATTGCTATTTTTCTGGAGATTCCAATGCTAAAAAAGAGACCAGAATTATTTATGGGAGAAGATGGAGGTATTAATATGTGTACAGCAATCAATGAGATGGTACGGGATGGAGAGCTGAGAGGAGAACTAAGAGGGGAACTAAGAGGAAAAGAATTGGGGATGATAGAAGGTCAAGAAAAGGGTATAAAAGAAGGTCAAGAAAAGGGTATGATAGAAGGTCAAGAAATTGGCAAAAGAGATGGAGAAAAAAAGTATAATGAATTAGTAAAAATACTTCTGAAGGAAAATCGCATCGAGGAGATTCAGCGTATGACGGTGGACGAGGATTATAGAAAGCAATTATATCTAGAATGTAATAGATAAATTAGCTACATAGTAGGGAGATTTAAAAGGCCTGAACCCCCCAGTATCTAATTGGGTTCAGGCTTTTTTTGGATAATTTCC
>DVNN01000339.1 GCA_018714325.1 Candidatus Pelethocola excrementipullorum | reverse complement strand
AGAAAAGCGAATGAAAATCATAATTTCACCAGCCAAGAAAATGAACATAAATACAGATGACTTAGCTGTTAAAGATACTCCTCAATATTTGGAAAAGACGGAATGCCTGCTGGAATATCTGAAAGGCCTGTCCTACGAGGAGGCAAAGCAGTTGTGGAAGTGCAATGACTCCATTGCCAGGCTTAACTATGAGCGGGTTCAACATATGAAGCTGAAAGAGAGCCTTACGCCCGCACTGCTTTCCTATGAAGGGATTCAATATCAGTACATGGCCCCACAGGTGCTGGACTATGGGCAGTGGGACTATGTGCAGAATCATCTCTATATCCTATCGGGATTTTATGGGGTGGTGAGGCCTTTGGATGGCGTGGTTCCATACCGTCTGGAGATGCAGGCCAAGGTAAAACTACCGGGAGTGAAGAATTTGTATGAATACTGGAATCACACGCTATACGATGAGGTTTCGGCTGACACGGATATTATATTGAATCTGGCATCTAAGGAATATAGTAGAAGTATTGAAAAGTACTTAAGTGAAGAAAAGAGATTCATTACCTGCATTTTTGGGGAATATAATAAGGATAGAATCATAGAAAAGGGTACATATGCTAAGATGGCAAGAGGCGAGATGGTACGTTTTATGGCTGAAAACAAAATTGAGGATTTGGAAGGTATTAAAGAATTCAATCGAATGGGATATGGATATTCCGAAGCATTTTCTGATGAGAACACATTTGTATTCGTTAAAAGGTAGGGGTTTTGGGACCCACAAAACATGAGAAAGCAGCCCTACGTGAGCATAAAGTGCGTAGCAATCCGTAGGTATCATGGGGTCAAAATACCTTTTGACCCAACATCATGAATTTGTAGTGTCAAATAATAATACCAGAGCATCAAAATATAAGATGCCCTGGTATTTGTTTAAGCAAATATGATATAAGAAAAAAAGAAATTGGAGATAGCCCCCACGAATGCCACCAGAGACAGGGAGACACAAACATATCCGCCGACGGTTTTCTTTTTACTTTCCCGGTTCTTTTGTGACAATAAGAATAGGCCTAATGCAAGGATGGCAACGGCAATCGAGATGTTCGTTACAATCGAAATTGGACTTATACTTTTAATAAATTGAATGATTTCATTAATAAATTTTGGGCTCATTATATTCTCCTTTGTTTATCTTTCGTTAGTGTTTCGTTTGAAAACTGCCACTGTGTTCATAGAGATTCCGACTAAATTATATTTTGTTCCTCCCAGCTGAGGATTGGAGATTACAGAAACCAATTCCCAGCCCTCCCTGCCAAAGTGGTTCAATTCAAGTTCCATGTTGGATTCTTTTCTTAATGTAACGGTTTTGTACTCATAAGTATTCATAAGCGGATTCCTTTCTTAGTCAAATAAATCATCGATAACGCTGTTTAATAGAAATTCAAATACTTCAAATTGGTCACAGGTCAACCGGTTTTTTAATGTTACTGTAAACAGCAAAGTGTTTACTACAGAATATGCCTTTTCTTTGCTAACCTTTGGGGTGAGCCCGGCAAGGGCTATCATCTCATAAAATGAAGCCACACCGTCAAATTTAAGCTTTTCCACCCATTCATTTGGCAATTTATTGAGAAAGGCTAAAAAATCGGGGTTGCTGGTATCGTATAAAAAGGGGGATTTCTCATATTCCCTGAAGTGCCACTTCACGGCCTCGATAAAACCAGCCTTCCCCCTGTTGGATGTGAGCAGATCCCTTAATCCCTCTGCCAGCCTATTCTGTACCCGTTCTAAAGTGGAGCAAAATAACTCTTCCTTGGAAGAATATAGTAAGTAAAATGCTCCGGTAGATATGCCAATCTTAGATGTTAAATCGCCGACGCTGGTTTTCTTATATCCATGTAATGCCCAGCTGTGCTCACATTCCTGGCAGAGTTTGTTTCTTAATTCATCCTTTTCCGAATCGGAAAATCCTTTTGGTCCTTTTGCCATAATTACTCCTTGATTTATACTATGAACAAATTTATAAAAATATTCATAATATAATTATAAGGCATATTCTGTATTTGTCAAGAAGTTTTATTGAGATATTTCAAAAATCACCTGAGTCACAGGATAAACCTATGATTCAGGTGATTTTCATGGTGCAGCTGCGCTGCTATGATTGAGAGATATAGTTCCTGGCATCTTCGAGAGTGGATACGAAGAAGATATCTTTACCGCGATTGGATTCATAGATGAAATCATGGTTTGCCTTTCTGTTGACTAGTAGTATTATTAAGTTTAGTATATAAGTATATATACATAGAGAGCAAAAGGAGGGCAAATACATGAAAGTATTACTAATTAACGGAAGTCCCCATGAGCAGGGGTGTACCTTTACAGCCTTGTCTGAAGTGGCGGTTACCTTAAATAAGAACGGTGTGGAAACAGAGATATTATATTTGGGAAAAAAGCCAATATCGGGCTGTATTGCCTGCGGAAAGTGTTCGGGAAACGGCCACTGCATCTTCGATGATAAGGTGAATCAGGTGCTAGATATGCTAGATGCGATAGATGGAATCGTGGTGGGATCGCCGGTACATTATGCGGCAGCAAGCGGGCAGATCACGTCATTTTTGGATCGTCTTTTCTATAGTGGATCGTCTCGCATGGCAGGGAAACTGGGGGCTTCGGTGGTATCCTGTCGCCGCGGAGGGGCAACCGCTGCATTTGATCAGTTGAATAAGTATTTCACAATCAGCAATATGCCAATTGTTTCTTCACAGTATTGGAATCAAGTCCATGGAAACACCCCGGAAGAAGTGCGCAGGGATAGAGAAGGGTTGCAGATTATGCGGACGCTGGGCATGAATATGGCATGGCTGTTAAAATCCATTGAGGCAGGAACCCAGGCAGGAGTTAAGAGACCTGTGTATGAAGAACGAGTAGCAACAAATTTTATTGAATAAGGTATATAAGCCGAAAAGGCCAACCACGATAAGAATGTATATTGGTTGGCCTTTTACTGCGTTGTTTTCATCTGATCCAGCCAGGTTTTGATATTATCAACGGTTTCCTTGTTTATAAAATGCTCGATTTTTTCCACCAGTGTAAGTTCATTATCCGAGTGATTGATATAGCAAAAGAATTGTTGAAGAATCTCATGGCGGTACAAAAGATAATCCCCCATGGTTTTTCCCTTTTTTGTCAGGGAGATCTGTCCGTACTTCTCAAACTCAATATAACCCGATGTTTTAAGAATATTAGCCATTTTGGAAGCAGAAGATGGTTTCACATGGAGAATTTCAGACAGCCTTTTAATTCTTATGTTTTCATGATTACGATAGAGCCGATACATCATCTCCAGATAATCTTCCATGGCAGTTGTGAGTGTGTCCCCCTTTTTTAAAGAAGAATATCCCTTTAACGTATAAAAATCATTGAAGTCAGTCAAGAAAAGCACCTCTTTAAAGTAACACAATAATAAGAATCTGCATAAGTTAGTGTTAGGAAAAAAGTTTTCCTTTCTCTAACTTTATTTTCATGGAGGAGAATATATGCAGAAAATCAACAAATTATCAGAGCTTGAACAAGGGAAGAGAGCATTTGTGATGGAGATATGCTCGGAAGACAGCATGCGTCGAAGACTTCAAGATCTCGGACTGGTAAAGGGGACAGAGGTACGTTGTATCCGAAAAAGCCCTTTGGGAGACCCTATCGCTTTTCTCATCCGGGGTGCGGTGATCGCGCTTCGATATGAAGATTCATCTTGTGTCCAAATTCAATATAGCGAGGTGTAGCAATTGGGATTAAGCAAAGATTCCATGGGGGTAAATGCCGTAGACTTAGGTCTCGTCATTAGGAAGAATCAAAAGACGGATAAGGTGGTGGCCTTAGGTGGCAATCCCAATGTGGGAAAGAGTACCGTCTTCAATGAACTTACAGGATTAAGGCAGCACACCGGAAATTGGACTGGAAAAACCGTAACAAACGCACAGGGATATTGTAATTACCATCAACATGGTTATGTGGTGGTGGATTTGCCTGGCTGCTATTCACTGATGGCCCACTCCACCGAAGAGGAGGTGGCCAGGGATTTTATCTGCTTTGGAGGAGCGGACGCGGTTATTATTGTCTGTGATGCCACCTGCATGGAGCGGAGTCTGAATCTTGTTCTCCAGACCATGGAAATCACATCACAGGTGGTCGTCTGTGTGAATTTGATGGATGAGGCGGAGAAGAAAAAGATACAAATCAATCTCAGTGCTTTAGCTGAACGATTGGGGGTTCCGGTAGTTGGGACATCCGCCAGAAGCCGGAAAGGTCTTGACCAGTTGATGGACGCGGTAACGCAGATTACCGAAAACCCATATCAAAGGAAGTTTACAATCCATTATCCGGATTATCTGGAAGCTGCCATATCCAAACTGGAGCCCTGTGTGGACCAGGTCAGTGAAGAGGGATTGGATAGCCGATGGCTCTCGTTGATGCTTCTGCAATGGGATCATAGTATGCATGGTTTTATAGAGCAAAATCTAAAATACAATTTTTTGTCCGAAGAGAGTGTAACAAAGCAGCTGAAAGAGGTAAAGGAGGATTTTGAGCACCAGGGAATCACCGAAAGACAAATCAAAGATGATATTGTAACGGCTATTGTACATACCGCAGAAAGGCTATGTGAGGATACCATCCGTTATGAACGTGAAACCTACAAAAATAATGATATTGATAAGATTCTGACCGGGAGATGGACGGCATTTCCAATTATGATTGTTGCCCTGCTCATCGTATTCTGGATCACAATCGTAGGAGCTAACTATCCTTCTCAAGCGTTAAGTACCTTTTTCTTCTGGATTGAAGGGAAACTGCTCCTGTTTTTTAAGTGGTTGCATGCACCGAAGTTTCTATATGAAATGCTGATATTGGGTGTGTACAGGGTTCTGGCCTGGGTTGTTTCTGTGATGCTGCCGCCGATGGCGATCTTCTTCCCCCTGTTCACCCTGCTTGAAGATGTGGGCTTTCTGCCCCGGATTGCATTTAATTTGGATAAATGCTTTAAAAAATGTTGTGCCTGCGGTAAGCAAGCCTTAACGATGTGCATAGAGTGAGAGAACTTGTAATTTAAAATTTCTTTAAAATAATATTTACATTGTCGTCATCTACTGTGATTCTATCTATTAGTGTAGTGAGGCAAGCTCTTTTTTCCTGCAAACTTCCTGAACCGAGTATACTAATAAATTTGTCTCTTGTTTCTATTAGGTCTTCCAAAGTTAGGCTATCCTCTTTGAGTAGCATATCGGTTTGAAGAACTTCTTTTTCTTTCACC
>DVNN01000338.1 GCA_018714325.1 Candidatus Pelethocola excrementipullorum | reverse complement strand
CACCTTCATGAATTTTGCAAATGCTTCCCTGCCTTTTGCCGTACATTTATACACACCGGCATCTTCCAGAACTCCTACGAACACCTTGCCAATCTCTGTTTTCAATATATCCATCACATTGCCTTCATTGATTTCGGAATATCCGGGAAGGAACTCCTCCACCCAGTCCCTGTGCTTCCCCAGTGCCTCATTGGTCCGCACATCTTTTCCTGCAAGGAGATATTCGGCCAGAAGCTGCATCTCATCCTTCAATCTGGCGGGTAGAATTGCCAGCCCCATCACCTCTATTAAACCGATGTTTTCCTTCTTGATGTGATGATATTGAGCATGTGGATGATAAAGCCCCAGTGGGCATTCTTCCGTCGTCAGATTATTACGAAGTGCCAGATCCAGTTCAAAGGTCTCTCCCACTTTCCTGGCAATAGGAGTTATGGTATTATGGGGCTCTCCCTCTGTCTCGGCAAAAATAACAGCCTCTTCATCGGTGTAACCCCTCCACTTATTCAAGATATGCACCCCAAGATCAATCAGCCGGTCCGCATCTTTATGGCGAATTCTAATCACCGACAATGGCCATCTGACGATACCTGCCTCCACATCTTCAAATCCCTTAATCTCAAAATGTTGTTCTATCGGTGACTCTGCCATGGCAAAGGTATAGTTACCACCCTGATAATGGTCATGACTCAGTATGGAACCTCCAACTATGGGAAGATCCGCATTGGAACCGATAAAATAATGAGGGAACAGTCTTATAAAATCAAAGAGTTTTACAAAGGTCGCCCGTTCAATCTTCATGGGAATGTGCTCATAATTAAAGAGGATACAATGCTCATTATAGTAAACATAGGGTGAATATTGTAATCCCCAGGGACTGTTATTAATCGTAACCGGAATGGTCCTGTGATTTTGTCTGGCCGGATGATTCACCCTGCCTGCATATCCCACATTTTCCCTGCAGAGCAGGCATTTGGGATAACCACTCTGTTTCGCATTTTTCGCTGCAGCAATCGCCTTAGGATCCTTCTCGGGCTTGGAAAGATTGATGGAAATGTCGATATCACCATACTTACTGACCGCCTTCCATCTAATATCCTTCTTGATCCGATACCGGCGTATATAGTCCGTGTCCTGGCTCAATTTATAGAAATAATCGGTAGCCTCCCGAGGGCTCTTTTGGTAAAGATCATTGAACCTGGCAGTCACCTCACTCGGCCTGGGAACCAGGCAGCCCATTAATTTTGTATCAAACAAATCCCGATAGACGATACTGTCATGCTCCAGCAATCCCTTTTTGGCTGCATAATCCAACAATTCCTTCAATGTCTCTTCCAAGTCCACATTGGAATAAGTTTCCTGGGGCTCTTCATACTCTTCTTCCTGTAACACCTCCAGAATCCGATTTGTGGCGTAGACACTGTCATCTTCCAAAATCAATCCGGTTTCCAATCCATACTGTATCAATTTCTTAACGCTGTTGTATACCATGTTTTCCCTCCAAAACCTGACTAAAGAATCCTGTTATGACAGTATTCCTGCACCATCACCAATATCTACCACATAAAAATCAGCGGCATATCCAATCTTCTCTTGATACGCGGTTCCAACCGTTGCGATAAATGCCTCAATTGCTCCATCTTCTACGATGCTGACCGTACATCCGCCAAATCCTGCACCCGTCATACGAGAGCCTATCACTCCCTCACATTTCCAGGCCTCTTTTGCAAGAGTATCCAGCTCGATGCCAGTCACTTCATAATCGTCCCTGAGAGAAATATGGGATTCATTCATCAACTGGCCGAACTTCTGAATTTCGTTATTCTTCAGCGCCTCCACAGCCTGAATGGTTCTTTGGTTCTCATATACGGCGTGTTTGGCACGTCTTTGGCGAACCGGATCCTGTATGGCATCCTTTACCTCTTCAAACTCCTCGATGGTCAAGGCACCAAGGCTGGCAACCTCTTTTACCTTCTGAATCTCGGCCAGGGCTGTTTCACACTCGCTTCTTCTCTCGTTGTACTTGGAATCTCCCAGACCACGCTTCTTATTGGAACAGGCGATGACGATTCTGGCACCCTCCAGCTTGATTGGTGCATATTCATAACTCAGATCGCTTGTATCGAGAAAGATCGCGTGATCCTTCTTACCCATGGCAATGGCGAACTGATCCATAATTCCACAGTTAACACCGTTGTATTGATTCTCTGAATATTGTCCGTATAGGGCAAGATCCGTATTACTCAGTTCATCATATCCGAACAGGTCTCTGAGCATGATACCGGTTACCACTTCCACCGATGCGGAAGAAGAAAGTCCAGAGCCATTGGGGATATTCCCATACAAAACAAGGTCAAATCCCTGGCCGATCTCATGACCTTTCTGGTTAAATGTCCAGACCATCCCTTTGGGATAAGCCGTCCAATTATCTTCACTTTGAGGCAGAAGCTCATCCAGGGAAGACTCCACCACGCCTACCGCTTCAAAGTTCATGGAGTAAAACCGAAGTTTCCGGTCTTCTCTTTTTCTTGCAAACATATAAGTTCCTATGGTCAGGGCACATGGAAATACATGGCCTCCATTATAGTCTGTATGCTCACCGATCATATTCACACGTCCCGGAGCAAAATATCCACAGATCTCCCCTTCTCCTCCGAACTTCTCCACAAAACACTGTTTGATATCTTCCACTTTCATATCAATTTCCTCCCTGAAAATATTGGTAAAACTTTATTAATGTACATGATGTAGGGCTCAAAAGGTATTTTGACCCCATGATTCCTTCTTATGGCTTGCAATCCTTTTATAATTTCATTATAATGAGATTATTGTTTTACCGCAATAAATATATTAGCTACTTTTTGTACTATATTGAGATTTTAGTTTCCAGGAGGTTAGATACCCATGCAGCTGGCCATTAATGAAAAACAAAGAGAACTTAAATCCCATGGTTGTTTCGAATTCCCGGTCTTTATCAGTCAAGAGGTTTTGTCCCGCTACGAGCGAGGCGCCTTTACCTGGCACTGGCATCCGGAGATAGAGATTACTTTGATTTTGGAAGGCCAAATCAGTTATCAGGTCAATGACAAGATTTATCATCTTGAGGCTGGCGATGGGCTGTTTTGCAACTCCAACGCCCTCCACACCGGTCATATGATAGAGGGAGAGGATTGTTATTATCTCTCCACAACCTTTCATCCCAGGATCATCTATGGATTTGAAGGAAGCACCTTACAGCAGGAGTTTGTCAATCCCATGATATCCGATGCGGGTCTGGGCTCTATCGTTTTTCATCAAGAGATACCCTGGCAGGCAACGATTCTGGAATCCCTTCACCGGATTTACAATCTCTACCTGGAACATCCGGCCTCATTTGAAATGCAGATCCAGCAGCATCTTTCATCCATCTGGCTCACCATCTACAATCAGACGCTGCATACGAGGTCCCGAACAGACCGTATCACAAAACCCAGCCGGGATATTGAACGGCTTAGGAATATTCTTACATTTATTCAGGAACACTATAGTGAGAAAATCACCTTAGAAGATATTGCAGAACAGATCAGTATCTGCAAAAGCGAATGCTGCCGATTTTTTAAGAAACACATGAACGAATCCCTGTTTGACTACCTGATGTATTACCGTGTGGAGAAAAGCCTGCCTCTGCTGGCAGAAGACAGCCTTTCCATCACCGAGATTGCAGAACAGACAGGCTTCTCAAGTTCAGGCTATTTTGCCAGGGTATTCCGGGAACAGATGCACTGTACCCCCACCCAATACCGCAATGGCAGGAAAGGAGAATGAAACACTTGAACAATCCAAATAAAATACAAAAAGTCCTGGGGAGATGGATCGCCTATCTCAAATCCATGCCATCGATTGGCTTTCGAATCCTGAAGACTGCGGCGGCCGTATTCATCCTCCTAGCCGTATTTAAAGTCTCCGGCCTGGCCCGTACACCCTTTTATGCGGTGATCGCCACAATATTGTGCATGCAGTCAGACCTGGCCAACAGCAAAACCACAGCCATAAACCGAACCTTTGGAACAGTTTTAGGTGCCATCTTCGGCCTGCTGTTCACCGTGATGGAAGTAAACTTCCACCTGATCTCCCCGGGCACCTGGCTTCACCTGCTTCTGGCATCTCTAGGTGTCGTGGTGATTATCTACGTCACAGTACTACTGGGCAAAACTTCTGCTGCCTATATATCCTGTGTTGTATTCTTAAGTGTGAGTATTGTTCCCCGCAGCAACATGGATCCTATGCAATTTGTGTTGTTCCGTTTTATCGATACACTGTCAGGCATCTTTTTAGCCTACTTTATCAACTGGCTTCATTTGCCCCGGAAAAAGAACAAGAATATCCTCTTCGTCTCGGAACTCGATCATACTCTGATAAACCAAAAGGGCCAGTTGTCACCCTATTCCAAGCGGGAACTTAACCGGCTGATTGAGGCAGGCGCTAATATCACCCTTTCCACCAGCCGGACTCCCGCCGCCATCATGGAAGCCGCACAGTACATTAATCTAAAGCTTCCGGTCATTGCCATGGGCGGAGCAGTCCTCTATGACCTCAAGGAAAAGAGATATCTGCTAAAATATATCATCAGCCAGCAGACCGTAACTAAGATTGAAGAAATTTTGAATCAGGGGAATTTTCATTATTTTGAGAATGTTATCATCGATGATGTACTATTGATATACTACTCGGATTTTGAGACACGGGAGCAGCAGGATTATTATGAAAGTCTAAGAAGATCTCCCTTCCGCAACTATATACACGGTACCCGTCCCGAACACCACGATGTGGTATACTTCACCATTCTGGACCAGACCCAGCGATTGGAGAACCTAAAGAATCAGATGGAGGAACAGGGCTTGGATAAAAGCTGCCGTTTTATTTTGAAGAAAAGTGATTATGAGGGTCAGTCACTCTTCCATATTTTATGTAAAAATGCCAGAAAAGAAAATATGAATCATTATTTGCAGAATATGCTGAAGTTAGATACTGTCATGACTTTTGGCAGCGATGATTGCGATGTGGTCGTCAGAAATGATGATTTTGATCTGGTGGCCAAAACCATTAAAAAGGTATATGAACCCATAGGTTTTAACCGCTAGGATAAAGGGAGTACCGCAGCCACAGAAATTTTGGCCTACGCCGTACTCCCTTTTATGAACCTGCTATGGCATTCTGTCAGGCAGGTTGAATCTCTTAATATTTGTTATGAACTTCCTCCGCAAAACACATCAAATCCTGAATATCCAGAACCGTTCCATCGTCAAGAACCGCCCTGCCACTCATCCTTCCAAAGACCTGATGCTGATCGGTCATGATAAGTTTAGCATCCGTTTTTGCAGCCCGATCAATCACAGGATGAAATTCCATCTCAAATCTGCCGTCACTGCTGGTAAACGTCCAGGGCTTCATATAGTCACCTGCCGGTATATAGAAGGTCACGTCAGCCAGCTTGTGACCCACGCCATCGTAGAATAGAATATTCTCACTGGCCGCCTGGGTGTCTCCAAACCCATATCCAATATTGAATCCAAAGGGTTTCCCATTGACAATCCCGTTTCCGGAACCCCAATACCAGGTGTTATCGTAAGTCCACACTCCTCTGCCCCAATCCAAGGTGCCAAAATCATGCTCCCTACGGTAATAATAAAGCTTCTCATCGAACTTCACCACCCCGGAAGCCCGCATACAGTTAATCTTTTGATTGTAATAAAATGCCTTGCTTCCCTCCCAGGGAGTCGCTATCACCATGGTATCCATAGGCGGCTGTTCCAAAGAGATATCACAGGAAAAGGGCTTCCCATTGTAAAAATCTTTGCATTTACACTGTATTCTACGCTTCCCATCCTTCACCGTGAATTTGATATGAAGCTGATTATTACTGAATTCACAGTCCCCGGAAGAAGAATTCTCCGGCATATTCAGCTTTCCCATGGGAAATGGCGTTAAAATCGTCTTGGTCTGCTCCATTGGTTTACTAAAATCCAGAAAGCTGACGGACTGAAGTCCGATATAGCCGTTATCTGATATGGTAAATGCAGTACCAAACCCTTCACCCATCACTAAATAGTAATCCCATTCCTTAATCCGCAAATCCAAAGATTGAATATCATGTCTTTTGTACTCCCACACCTGAGAACGCGCCCATCCCGGTTCGCTAAGATAGCCGTCTGGCCTTAGTAAGGGCTGCTTCTTCGTTACTTCATGATTTCTCATACGCTGCTGCACCTCCATTTAAGAAATAACTTCTCCTGATTGCATTTTTCTGCAATGATCTCTATCTATTATCCCACCACAATACATACTTATCCCTTTTACCGGAATACATGAGTTTTCTTATTCCTTTTTACTCCTCTTTTGCCCATCCATAGGAACATTTCACCGCACGGTTCCACCCTTTGATTTTTTTCTCTCTCTGCTCACCATCAATCCCTGGTTCGAAGACACGATCGATGGCCCAGTTTTGAACTACTTCTTCCTTGTTCTTCCAGTACCCAACCGCCAGCCCAGCCAGATATGCGGCACCCATGGCTGTGGTTTCCACACATCGGGGTCTCAGCACCGGAGCATCGATTAAATCGGCCTGAACCTGCATCAAGAAGTTGTTGGCACTGGCACCTCCATCCACCTTCAAACCTGCCAGATCAATTCCGGAATCCGCCTTCATGGCTTCCAGAACATCATTGACCTGATAAGCCACTGACTCCAAAGTGGCTCTAATAACATGATTTTTATTTACGCCTCTGGTGATACCCACAATGGTTCCCCTTGCATACTGATCCCAATGGGGTGCACCTAATCCGGTAAAGGCAGGTACCACATAACAGCCATTGGTATCCTTCACCTTCTGTGCCATATATTCCGAATCTTCCGAAGATTCCACCAATTTCATCTCGTCACGAAGCCACTGGATCGCCGCCCCTGCCACAAAGATGGAACCTTCCAGCGCATAATTAATCTTCCCATCCAGCCCCCATGCGATGGTAGTAACCAGACCATTTTGGGAAAATACCGGCTTTTCCCCCGTATTCATCAGCAAAAAGCAACCTGTACCATAGGTATTCTTAGCCTCTCCAGCAGAAAAGCAGGTTTGACCGAACAAAGCTGCCTGCTGATCACCGGCCGCTCCCCCGATTGGGATTTCACCGCCAAAAAAGGAAGAATCACACATACCATAGACCTGACTGGATGGTTTCACCTCCGGCAGCATAGATGCCGGTATACCAAACTCCTCCAAAATCTCCTGATCCCACTCCAGAGTCTGGATATTAAACAGCATGGTTCTGGAGGCATTGGAATAATCGGTGATGTGAACCTTGCCTCTGGTCAGCTTCCAGATCAGCCAAGTCTCCACCGTACCAAACAACAGCTCCCCATTCTCCGCCATGTCCCTGGCTCCCTCCACATGATCGAGGATCCATTTTAACTTGGTTCCGGAAAAGTAAGCATCGATCACCAATCCCGTCTTCTCCCTGAACCAATCCACCAACCCCCTTTTTTTCAGGGTATCACAGTACTCCGAAGTCCTCCGGCATTGCCAGACAATGGCAGGACAGATGGGCTCTCCTGTTTTGCGATTCCAGACAATGGTGGTTTCTCTTTGGTTTGTGATACCGATGGCCACGATATCTCCTGCCACTACCCCCGTTTTCTGCATAGCCTCCACCGCCACTCCAACCTGGGTGGACCAGATTTCATTGGCATCGTGTTCCACCCAACCCGGTTTTGGAAAATACTGAGTGAATTCCTTCTGGGCCGCGGAACATGCCTCTCCCCTTTCGTTGAATAAGATGCAACGATTGCTGGTTGTCCCAGCATCCAATGCCATAACATATTTCCCCATTTCAGTACCTCCAGATTTATCTTTTATCTCTTAATTTTCCTCTTTAATTTCAGTAAATACCCAAAAAGAGCATAGCGGACTGCAGCATTTCTGCTGCATCATCTATGCTCTCTCACCACACTCATGATCCACACGTTAACATGGGCACCATGATATATTAACTGTAATTACCAAGATTATCCTACCGTAGTTAAAAGCCTTATTTAAGAATTTTCATACATTTCTTATCTGCTAATTCAAGTTTAACTACCCTATTTCCCCTTGTCAAGGCGGAATTCAACTTCTATTAACCTACGATACATCCTCTTGGACATACATCTTTACAAACACCACAATTCAGACAATCATCATATGTAATGTAAGCCAGGTTATCCTCCACTTTCACGGCATCCGCGGGACAGTCTTTTGTACACTTCTTACATCCGATACAACCTGCATCACAAGCCGATGTAACGGCTTTTCCTTTAGCCTTGGAAGAACATCTCACCTTATAATACTGGCCGATGGCAGGAATCATCTCAATAATTCCCTGAGGACAGACCTTCGCACATTTGCCGCAGCCCTTGCACTTCTCTTCATCCACAACGGCAACTCCGTTTACATAGTCGATGGCATCAAATTTACAGTCACTGATACAAGCGGAACAGGCCATACACCCGTAGGCACAGTTCGCCGACTTATGCTCTCTTTTCTCAAATTCACCACCACATTTTACAAACGCAATTTTCTTAACCTTCATTTGTATTCCTCCTGCTTTTTTCTCTTTTCTCAGATGCTCTGAGCCCCATACATTATTCAAGCTTCAGAACAAAGTATCATACCTATACTATTCTAACACTTAACTGCCTTTGAGACAATCTAATTTACTCTTTCTATGTTTGTAAGTAAACCACTACACCCTTCCACCACATCACGTTAGGTAGCATCAAAATCACCTGTATACCATGGATCCGCGATCTCACCATCCCTGCCTGCAAACTCCAGCAGCCTGTAGATCTTATGGTCAGGGTCACCACCTGTGATTCTTAGCATGTTTCGGATGTTCCAGTCGTCCATTCCGATTAAGTAATCGTAATTATCATAATCCTCTTTTCTCAGCTGAACCGCATATTTTCCCTTTGTGGAAATGCCCACGGATTCCAGCTTATTTCTGGTGCCATGGTGGACGGGATTTCCTATCTCTTCCGTGCTTGTGGCGGCGGAAGCGATATAAAATTCTTTCTCTTTTCCAGATTTTTTCACCATATCTTTTAAAACGAACTCAGCCATTGGTGATCGGCAGATGTTGCCATGGCAGACGAATAGTATTTTTATCATGTTTGCATATCTCCTTATATCTCTTCTTTTTGCACTCACGCATCTTATCGCCCCTTTCGTATTTGAAAGAGCCCCAATATGACATAAAAAGTATACCATATCAAAGGTTCGTTATCTATATCAGATAATTTTCCTTAACCTCTTAGCCCAGCGGGACAGTCAAACCAACCTTATCTGATTTTATCTGCAATCTTGATAAATTCTTGATAATTAAAGTTTATAATTTTTTATACGATAATAATTATAAAAAG
>DVNN01000337.1 GCA_018714325.1 Candidatus Pelethocola excrementipullorum | reverse complement strand
ATTAATTTGCTATTTTCCCCATAGTGGAGAATCAATCTTCTGTTCAGGTTGGTTAACCCTATGTTCTTTGACTTCGTATTATTAATCTTTAGATACAATCTCTCCAATTCATGCTTGCTCATCCCGATTCCATTATCAATCACGGCAAAATATAGTGTTTCGCCTTTGTCATAGACTTTTATCTTGATGATGATATGGTCCTCTCCACTTCTCATCCCATGTTCAAAACAGTTTTCCAGCATGGGCTGCAGCAACAGTCGGAATACCTTTTGTTCCAGCACCGTATCATCCACCTCAAAATAAGTGATTGCATTTCCACTAAAACGGACCCTCTGAATCTCCAGGTATGCCTTTAGATAGGCCAGTTCTTCTTTTAAGGTCACTTCCTCTGTGGGTTCTGTAAATGCATACTTCACCACCTTTGATAACTGTTGAATCATATTGTGTGCATTCGATTGAGTTCCTAAATTTCTGATAATCTCAAAGTCCATGATCTGAAGGGTATTAAAGATAAAATGGGGATTGATCTGAAGTTGTAACGCCATCATCTCTGTTATTTCATATAAATGCTGCTTCTCCAATAAGTCCAGCTGCATTTGGTTATTTTTCAAATGTAGGTAGATTATATTGTTTAGAATCATGCCGTATTCATCTTTTACTTCGCTGACTGTCCGCTTAAACTCCTCTCCCCTCTCTGCTGCCGAGAAGATGTTGACGCATTCCTCTATGTAGTAAAAGGACCGCTTCGTGTATACATAGGACAGCAGAAGTGAAATCACGATATCCAGGCACAAAACCAAGGCCGCCAAGGTCACGTAATACTGCAATTCCGAATACATATACTCTCTGGAAATCGCGGATACCTGATAAATATCCAGATATTCAGAATGACGGACGTACATGTAATATTCGTTATTTCCGATTGTGAGCCAGCGATTACTTAACTGCTCATAATCATCCTCATAGGAAGCAATGCTCTTTTCAAAGGAGTTTTCTAATGCGCTTTCTTCCAACATCGTATCGGTGGTGCAAATTACATCTCCGCTTGTATTCATCAAAAAAACCTTCTGCTTATCGGAAATCAATATATTACGAAGCATTTTACCGTATTCGCTCTTATCCACGTTAATTACAATCACACCATTCAAGTAAGTGTTTCTATAATAGATGCTGATGACCTCCACCGGTTCATCATAGGTATACCGCTGTATCCATCTCCTGTTGGTATATATCTTGGCATCCGGATCCATGTTGATATATCCCTGGTACCAATCCTGATCATAGTAAGTGTCGATGTTGGCGATTTGTCCCGAAGCCGAGGTCATGAATCTTTCTTTCCCATCGATGTACAGGTATACCGAATCTATGTAGGAATAGGCCGATTCATAGCTGCTGAAGAAGTATTTGAGCATATCGAAGATGATCCTGTCTTTTTGCTCCATGGTGGTATTGCTCAACAAATTCCTTAGAGCAAGGGAATACGAGGTATTGCTCATCATAACATCCAGCTGGTATCCCATATTATAGAGGGAAGCTTCCAGGCTGTCCTCGAAACTGCTTAAGGCTGCCGGCCCCTGCTCCCTGATGGATTTCTGTTGTTCCAAAACAATAAAACAGCCCATTACCAGGAATAGAATCAGGGTGGGAATAATCATAATCCTAAAATAGGAATGGACTCTTTTGAAGAAGTATTTTTTCAACATTTCTTTTCATCCCCCGGGCGGATACCATTTCTATATTCTCTAGGAGTCACCTGATAGTAGGCCTTAAATGCTCTCGTAAAGTTTTTAGGACTGTCGTAACCAACATGGTATGCAATCTCATAGTTCTTATAATCGGAACTCATAAGCATGCTTCCTGCCTTCTCCATCCGGACCTTATTCAAATACTCACTAAACCCGATTCCCTTATTTTCTTTGTAGATTTTTGATAGATAACTGGAGCTGATTCCCACAATCTCTGCAACACTGCTTAAGTTGGCATTTTGAAAATTATTCTCCACATATTCGTCCACGCGGTTAATAATGGATTCATAATATCCCATAACCTCATTTTCTTCCGTTACAGAGTTTTTTTCATCTAAGATTGATTTCACTTTTTCAAAGCAGGTTAATAAATCGTTGTAATTGATTGGCTTTAACAGGTAATCCCCGATATTTAGCTGCAACGCTTCCCTCATGTACTTATAGTCGGAATAACTGCTAAACACTACAATCTGTAAATCCTCATAAACTTTTAATTCTTTTGCCAATTCAAGGCCACTCATGTCTGGCATACAGATGTCGGTTAATACCACATCCACCTGTTCCCTGGCGATATAATCCAAAGCTTCTTTAGCCCTTGTAAAGCGTTCCTTTACTTCAAACCCCAGATTATTCCATGGAAAGATCTCCGCGATACCATCCAAGATTTTCTTCTCATCATCGATGATCACTAATTGATACATTGCATATCCCCCCTCAACACACTTTAGCTTAACCAAGTATTTTTTACCAATTTCAATACGGTGGCAATCTGAAAACGTCTGTCATATTGACCATTATACCCGTTAATTCGACATTTTTCCACAATATTCTTACCAACATGTGACGATCTATGGATTTACCAGGTATCTATATCAAAGAAAGGAGCTGGGTGCTATTTAGCACACAACCCCTTAGATTAAATCTTATCTGATATTTTTGCTCCCCTTATCACCCGAATACACAAACGTTAACCTATACACGATTTGCAGAACCAAATAAGGTGATTTTCTGTGTGATCAGTTCTTTTGCACTGCTCTGTCCCCCAGGCATAATTACTCTTGGTTCAAATTCTTCCTCATCTTCTTTCATAGCATTGACCAGCCCCTGATGGAAGGCATACTTAAGTTCCGTGGCAATATTTATTTTGGTGATGCCGCGATTTATAGTCTCCTTGAGCACCTCATCGCCGGTGCCAGATCCCCCATGCAATACCAAGGGAATGTCCACCTTGCTGCGAATAACAGTTAAACGTTCCAGATCAATATGTGGGGTTCCCCTATAAAAACCATGAGCCGTACCAATGGCTACGGCAAGTGAATCGACTCCTGTCTCCTCTACAAATTCAAGTGCCATATCGGGGTCGGTAAGCTGGTCTTTCATAATTTGCTCCTTATGTGCATACTGATCGCCTTCCGCACCGCCAACGAGCCCCAACTCCGCCTCAACATCCACTCCTGCTGCATGTGCGAAACGTACTACCTCACTGGTAGCAGCAATATTATCTGCAAAAGACTGTTTTGATGCGTCGATCATGACAGATGTGAATCCATGTACAATACACCCCACCACATCCTCCAGGGTGTCACCATGGTCGAGATGCAGTACAACCGGCACAGTGACATCACCGGCCAGCCCTTTTACAATTGATGCCATTTCACGTAATCCGCCATAAGCGATCTCTATCGGGTGAAGTGCAACTATTACAGGAGAACGCAGTTCCTCCGCCGTGCGGATTACAACTTGTGCATATTCCAAATTACATACATTGAATGCCGGTACAGCATACTTATTCTTTTGTGCATCCGACAATACGGATTTCATATTAGATAATGACATATTCTATTAGTGACCGGTATCAGGCCACGACTCCTTTCTTATCTATATCTATTGTGATTCACCCCGGCGGTATTCGCTGGGAGATACACCAACTACTTTCTTAAACACATCGCTAAAATGTCGGGGATCCTTATATCCTACGGCAACAGCAATTTCATAGACTTTGAAGGCCTCTTCCTCTTCCATTAGTTCAATGGCCCGGGATATCCGTATGGTAGTCAGTAACTCCAGGAAGGTAAATCCCGTCTTATTTTTTATCAATTTACCGAGATAACTATCACTGATACTAAGCTCTTCGGCCACATCTTTTACGGTCAGCTCACTGGCACAATTTTTGTCCATATAAGCAACGGCCGCATCCACATACCTCCCGTGGGAAGTGCCCTTACCTTTAGTGAATAACTTAAGGGGCGGCAGCTTTTCCTCCAGATATGCATAGCTTTCCAGCGCAACCTGTATCTGATGTTTCTTCTCCACCTCTCGTACAACGTTCTCTAAGATCTCAAGCAGCTCGCATTGGTCAACAGGCTTTATAAGATATCCTTTTACCCCTAATTTCAGGGCTCTCTTCGCATAGTTAAATTCGTCATAACCAGATATAATAATGAATTCGCAATTAACTTCCTCTTGAATCGCTGTAATCATATCCAGACCACTCATCCCCGGCATACGTATATCCGTGATCACAATATCCGGTCTGGCTGTCCGGGCAATCTCCACGGCTTCCATCGCATTGCTCGCTTCGCCCACGATCTGACATCCCAGCTTGGTCCATGGAGTTGTTAATATCAACCCTTTACGTATAAATTGCTCATCTTCCACCACCATTACCCGAATCATAACTTTCTTCCTTTCCGATAGCCGGAATTGTAATTGTAACCTTTGTTCCGACCCCCTTCTCACTCTGCAAATCAAGGCCACAGTTCTCATCACCATACAGCCTTGCACGAATGTGCACATTGTTCAGCCCAATACGACTGACTCCGCTGGTTTGCTCCTGGCGAAGCTGTTCCAGACGCTCCTTATCTATACCGCTTCCATTGTCTGAAATAATAAAAACAATATAATTCTCTTGCTTACGCCCCGAGATAATTAGCTCACCGCCATCCAATTTTTTCTCCAGACCGTGGATAATTGCATTCTCAATTGCAGGCTGCAGGATTAACTTGGGAATTTTTTCTTTCATAATTTCAGGAGCAATATCTGTAATCAGATGAAGCCGCTCTCCATAGCGTCGTTTTTGTATATCCAAGTACTGATATATGAATTCCAGCTCAAAAGAAACATCCACAAAATCCTCTTTGAAGCTGGCCAGATAACGAAGCATCCTTCCTAACTGTATCGTAATGCCGGCTACATCTTCTGTCTCTCCCAGCATAGCCTTATACTTGATTAAATCCAGGGTATTATAAAGAAAATGTGGGTTAATCTGTGCCTGTAACGCCTGTACCTGAGCAATTCTTAAGGACCGCTGCTCTTCTTCCACCTTATCAATTAAGATCCGAATCTGTTCTGTCATGTGATCAAATGTCCGTCCCATAACTCCAATTTCATCGTTCTTAACAAATCCCGTACGTACGCTGAAATCTCCGCCCTCTACTTTCTTCATCAAGCGTGTCATCTTCCGAATGGGTGCAGATGTGTTTTTTGCGGTAATGATGGCCGCCAAAGGACAGATCACAAACATGATCAAAATAACTGCCAGATTCGTGGTACGTATTGTCCGGGTATCCCTGGTAACCGATTCCAGTGGAACTTCATTGATAATATTAAACCCTAAGCTTGGCAAGACTTCGAATACAATCGCAGTCTTTTCTCCATTATTGTGAGCATATACCCTTTTCTCCGCTGTCTCATACTCGGTACCCCGGATATATTCCGGCAGCCGGTTTACGCCTTCATAGGAAGAACCACGGGAACAAAATACGACAAAATTATTTTCATCCACGATATACATGTTACTGTCGCCCCTCTCGGGTAATAGAGCCGTTAAACTGTCTCGCATGATATCGATAATCACATATCCCAAAACAATGCCATCGGTATCCCGAACGCCTTTTGCAATACTAAGTGGCGCTCCCGTTTCTTTCTGCAGTTTTGTATCATTTACATGGACCACTGCCTGGTAAGATTGATCTGCCTTACGAAAGACACCCCAACCTCTTTGATAGCGGTAGGTATACTCCTGGGGAACATTCGAGGTTGTTGCATTATTAGAACTGCTGGCTGAAACAACATGAATGGCAATCTGCTTATTGTTGCCGCCCACGGTTAAAGCCAGCTTATAATTTGCTTTGTAATAATCCTCATCTCTCTGCTGCATCAGCAGGTTGTTAATATCCTCATCCTCACATAGAATCTCCAGCGAATTCGTATGTTGAAGTATCATATCATCGATATCATCCCGCATCTGGCGAGCATCTGCCTTTGAACTGAACACTGCCGAATCTTCCATAGAAATCCTGACAATTCCATAGGTTAACGCTCCCGAAATAATTAACGGAACCATTGCAAAAACCAAAAGCATAAGTAGTATTTTTGTAAAATAATTATCTGCTACTCTGCGGAGACCTCTCATATCTTCACCACCCCAATTGATGATTGTATTATATCACACTTCTTCCCCCTGATATCTTATTAAAGATCAGCAGCGATACGATTGTCGCCAATGTGAGGATTGAGGATAATGCCGCAGCAGGGCCATATCCATCCCGGATGATTTCGGAAAAAATTGCTACGGAAATGGTTCCTGTCTTAGCAGAATAAAGAATCAATGTAGAACTGAGTTCATTAATGGTGGAGATAAAACTCAGCACTGCACCGGACAACAAGCCGGGCAACATTAATCTGGCCGTTGTCATGAAAAATGTCTTCATCGGAGCTACACCCAGGCTGATGGATGCTTCCTCCACGCTGGTGTCCAGCTGGTAAAGAATTCCTATACTGGACCGTAAGGTATACGGTAGTTTACGGATCACATAGGATACCACCAAGATAGTCACTGTGCCTGTCAGCACTAGATGCCCCGTATTAAAGGCGGTAACCAAACTGATACCTAAAACTGATCCTGGAATCACATAAGGGAACATCACCAGGGTATCGATAAATCCCGATACTTTGCTTTTCCTGCGTACGATAATATAGGAAAGTAAAAGTCCCAACAGCATCATAACCAGCAAAGCAATCATACCGAATAGAAATGTATTTTTGATATTTTTCCCCAACTTAAACATCACCTGTGTATAACTTTCGAGGGAAAATCCACTGACAAAGCGGGGTCCATTGGTTTTAACGAAAGAACTGATAACAACAGTGATTTGAGGCAATACGGAAAGCAAGGCAACAAAGAATACAAAGGCAGTTGCTAAAATTCTTTTTCCCGTAGCCAATTCCTTGATTTTTGGTGGCCTCAGAGAACTCATATTATAGCTTCGTTTATCAATTACCTTCTTTTGAAAAAGTAATACGGTAAGTGAACAAAGTACAATAATTACACTGAGGGCACTGGCAAATGTAACATTGCCGCCGACCTCACCCATATATTCATCATAAATGGTAACCGGCAGTACACGGTATCCTTCACCAATCAGATAAGGAGTACCATAATCGGCAAGGGAGGTCATGAATACAATCAATGCACTGGACAGGATGGTTGGCAACACCAGGGGGAAAGTGACCGTCATCAGTTTTTTAATTCCACTGACACCAAGATTTTCCGCGGCTTCTTCCAAAGAACTATCCATACTTCCCAATGCACCCGACACATACATATACACAAATGGAAACAGCTTTAAGGTGAATACCAGCAAAATCCCATTGAACCCATAGATAGAACCAATATTAATCCCAATACTTCCCAGCATGCGGGTAATCAACCCATTACGCCCTAAAAGTAAAATCCAGGAATATGCACCGATAAAGGGTGGGGACATAAGGGAGAGTATAATCATTATATTGATTAGTTTCTTACACCAAATATTATATCTGGTGCTTATGTATGCCATGGGAACTCCCAAAACAACGGTTAGCAGAGTTGTTGCAACACATACCTTTAAGCTATTGAACAGTGTAGTTATGTAATATTTCCTCTGAAAAAAGTTGGCATAGTTTTCAAGGGTAAGTCCACCTTCTTTGTTGTGAAAACTTTGAATCAGCAATCGTGAAAACGGATATATGATAAAAATGACTGCCAATACTAGTACTACCAGAATTACAACTGTCCAAAAATTAAACTTCTCGAATATAAACTTGGCTATTGGACTATTTTTATTCTTTAAAGAAGAGGAATCCTGTTTTTTCATAGTAAAGACTCCCTCCCATTCTTTTCAAAAACGCTAATTTTATCGAGTGCAAAAGTGACTCCTACCTTATCTCCGATATCATACATCGAAAACCCATCTTTCGTATATTGATTTGCTTCAATTATGGGCCCATTCTCTATCTGAATTTCGTAACTGATAAAGTCCCCCAAAAATGTAGCCATCATAACCTCTCCGCACATTATGTCAGGAGATACTTCACTTAAAATAAAATATTCCGGCCGTACCGCCAGTTTAACTTCTCCGTTGTAATTGTCTTTTAAATTGATTGAAAAGTATTGTTTTCCTCCTACCTTAAAGCCTTTTCCGTCCGCATAAGCATTCAAAAAGCTGGAGGTCCCAATAAAATTTGCTACGAATTCATTGGCCGGATGTTTATAAATTTCCTCTGGCCGCCCAATTTGCTCGATACGGCCCGCGTTGATAACCGCAATACGATCGGAGATTGCAAGAGCCTCCTCCTGATCATGAGTGACATAAATGGTTGTGATATCCAGTGATTTCTGTAGTTTTCGAATACTACCGCGCATCTGAACACGAAGTTTGGCATCCAGATTGGACAAAGGTTCATCCATCAATAAAACACTTGGATGTATTACGATTGCTCTGGCCAATGCCACACGCTGTTGTTGTCCTCCGGACAGTTGGGATGGTGAACGGTCTTGGTACTCAGCAATTTGCATCAATTCCATCGCTTCTTGTATACGGTCTTCCTGTTCTTTCCCTCGTATATTTCGGGCTTTCAGTCCATAGGCCACATTCTGCTTAACCGTCAGATGGGGGAAAATTGCATAGTTCTGAAATACCATACCAATATTTCGTTTATGTGCCGGCAGATAATTCACTGTTTGGGTATCAAACAGAATCTCACCTTCATCTATTTCGTTGAAACCGGCAATCATACGAAGCAGCGTTGTTTTTCCGCAGCCCGAAGGGCCGAGAAGGGTAAAGAACTCACCCTTCTCAATCTGAAAATTCATATCATTAACAGCCCGAAAATCACCATACTGCTTCACCACGTTTTGAATTATAACTTGATGACTCATATGACATTCCTCCTCAGTCCCAATCAATTATTGGGTAACAAAATCTTTCCATGTATTATTAAACTCGTCCTTATGTTCCTTTACCCAATCCATATCATAATCAACAGCTGGAATGTCTTCCACTGGAGTCAATCCCTCCGGTGCTGGAACGTCAATTCGGGAAGAACGGCGGTTGGTTGTTGTAAGGTATGTCTGCGCTTCCTTGCCCAGCATAAAGTCAACAAACTGTTTGGCGCTATCCATATTTGGGGCATTTTTGATGATTGAAATACCGCCAGCACTGATATTGGTACCCTCTTCCGGATAAACAAGCTGCATGTCCGCACCGGATTCTATATAGCGGAGTGCACCTTCCTCATACGTAATACCTACTGCATGTTCCCCATCTGCAACCTGCTTGATGATGGCTGATGAACCTGAGCTGAATTTTCCATCCATATTCTCAATCAATTTTCCCATGTATTCATAGCCTTTTCCGTCATCCTTGCCCTTTGCAAAAACAGCACCCATCAATGCTCCAAAGGCCGCTGAAGACTTGGCTGGGTCAACAAATGCAATCTGTCCTTTAAATTTAGGATCTAGTAAATCATCCCAACTCTTCGGCGCATCTTCCTCGCTCACCAGTTTTGTGTTGTAGATAATAACATTAGGAGAGATATCACAGGCATGCCATTTATTATTAGGATCCCAATATTTTTCATAGATAAACTCTCGCTCCGGACTAACGTACTCCTCCAAAAGCTCTGGAATCGCATGATAGGAATCCGCAACTCCTCCCCAGAGAATATCGGCCTGTGGATTATCCTTTTCCGCACCAAGACGAGCAACCAGATCTCCTGTGGAAGCACTGATAATCTCCACGTGAATACCCGTTGTTTCCATAAACTCTTTGACCAACGCCTCAGACCAATCCAGGGACTGAGAACTGTAAAGAACCATTTCTCCAGTCGCATCTGCTGTCTCCTCGCCTTTTGACTCAGATTTTGAAGACTCATTTGATTCAGATTTTGCCTCATCCTTAGATTCGGCTTCGGTGGACTGTGCTTTCTGACTATCCCCGCCCTTTGTTTCTCCGCCCGAACATCCTGCCAATGTACCCACTGTAAGGATGGACGCCAGGACTAAACTAACTATACGTTTTTTCATCTTAACCCTCTCCTTCTTCTTGTTTTTCGTCGTTTTCTTGTTATTTTTCTTTTTTTCTTACGACTTTATATGCATTATACCCAAATTCATCCACCTGTTCAATGTGACGTTCCGGCAAAATATGGGGGATTACCGGCAGTCATCAGCATAATCTATCATTTCCCATATGTATTAGCAAGAAGGGGAGGGAACTTTTCTGTGACATAAAAAGGCCCTACAAAATAAAGCACCTGGAAAAATGGCATAAAAGCTCCTTTTCCAGGTGTCTATTTTGCAGGGTTCATGTTCTTCCCTGATCACATCTTTTATTCAAATTCATAAACTGCTGTTCCATAAGCAGGTAGGATCTGTGTTCCGGATACGGTCTTCCCATCATACAGCAATTTCATCTCTTTCCTTAGCTCAATCCTAACTTCCATCGGCTGGAAGTTCAAAACAAACAAGAATCTCCTATTACCTTTTTGTCGTAATATCACTTCTACACTTTCCGGAGCATCTATCATCCCCGCAAATGGCAGCAATACGCCCGTGTACTCCAGAATCTGAGTTACATTCTCCCTGGAGAATGTGCTTCCCAGATGCAATACCCGTCCCTTACCTGTCCTCTTCTCGATTAAGGCCGCTTCACCTGCATAGTAGCTATTTGCATATGTGGCCAATATCTGTGCTCCGTCCACTGCTTTCAGGATATCATTAAATAAAGGTGTTTCCAGTTTTTCCCCGTTCCACATGGCAAAGGTTGGTTCTTCAGCCGGACTGGTAAATGTAAAATCCCGGACATCCGATCCAGAGATCTGCTGTAACAAACCAGGCTGCGGCATCATGACACATCTACCATTCATATCCTTGTAGCCCGTACGACATCCAATCACCAGTGTGCCGCCCTGCTCTACATATGACTTCAGAAGCTCAGTTCTACCTTCGTCCAATATTACTGGGTGGGGATAGAAAATCACTTTATACTTTGCCAAATCTAACAGTTCACTGTCCTCCTGTAGATATACCACATCATATGGAGTATGACTTAATTGAGATGCTGCGAAAATTTCATCCTCACTATAGGAAGCAATTCTTTCATGCCATACATCCACTTCCGTATCCCAGGAATTATCATAATCCTTTATCAATGCAAAAGAACTCACATAGTCAGCTCCGCAGACGGGATCTAAAGTCTTCAGCTTACTATAGAAATCTTTCACCTCTGCCAGCTTTCTATTATCCCGATTGTCGTAGTCCAGAATTCCATGCCAGTAAATCTCTGTCCCCATGGTGCAGGTACGCCACCGGAAAAAGGATATAAAATCGGCTCCATGGGCCACGCTCTGCATCGCCCATAGCGTCAGCTGGCCTGGTCGTGGTGCCGGCCCTTCCATCCTGGTTGTCCATCCATTTGCCCCGGATTGTTGTTCCATAATACCAAAATGAGAACAGATGGAACGTACCTCATTCAAATGCATGGACCAACGGCGGTCGTTCAAATCCACAGAATTCTTTGGATCTCTATCCAGGCCGAAAGCGAAGCTGGGATAGGAATCATAGGTATAGACATCCAGACATTCTTTCTCCATCTTATGATTGTCCACATTCCAGAACTTTCCATTTGTAGTGATAAAGTCCCCCGGTTTTCGGTATTTTCGTAAGATTTCAGCCTGCATTTCACAAAAGCGAATCGTGCTGTCTGATATAAAGCGAATATAATCCAGGTGAAGATGTGGATTGATTCCCTGGCTTAACGTTGTTCTTGGAACATAGATCTGTTCCCAATCTGTGTAGGTCTGATTCCAAAACACTGTGCCCCATGCCTGATTAAGTTTTTCTAAAGTACTGTATTTCTTCAGAAGGAACACACGAAAGGCTGCTGAATCGGCCTCTGAATAAAACTCACAAGTTTCACAATTTAGTTCGTTGTCAATCTGCCAACCTACAATTGCCGGATGCTGGCCATAATGCTCCGCTATCTTTGTAACTATTCTTTTGGTTAATTCCTGATACTTGGGAGAATTGTAATTATAATGGCGCCTTCCTCCATGGCGGTATAACACTCCATCCTGACGTCCATTTAGGACCTCCGGATACTTTTCTGTCAACCAGGCAGGCGGTGTGGCCGTCGGTGTTCCGAATATCACTTTCATTTCTTTTTTCAGACAAAGCTCGAGGAACTCATCGAAAAACTCGAAGGTAAATATCCCCTCCTCAGGTTCGAATTTATTCCAGGCAAATTCTGCAATACGAATGATTGAGATACCCGCTTCCTTCATGCGTCTTAAATCATCCTCCCACAGGCTCTTATCCCAATGCTCCGGGTAATAACAGGTACCCATGGTCATCTCGGTCCATTGATATGTCTGCTTACTGTTCATATAGCATTTCCCCCTTCATCTATTATTGGTATACAAAAAGTTTTGTAGTATGAATATATTAATATGTTATCATTGTATAAAACTTATATCAATCAAAGTATATTAATACCAATATGATAAAATTAAGATATAATATGAGTTTTTAATTAATAATAGATGAGGACGTACAACTCCGGGGGGTCAAGGTTTTGACACTCGAATCCAACGACATAAAAAAAGCCGACTGATTCTCGTTTTAAAATCACTCGGCTATGTACAATATTAAGTTAAACATACTGGAATCTACTTATCTTTTTTTAAAAGATTTATTACTGCAAGTACAGTGAAAACAGCCGTAGCTATAAAAAAGAACCTCAAAACAAATTTAACCGTAAAAGAGTATGTATCCCCTATATCACCTAATAGCCCAAAACCAATACCGGCAGAAGTCATTGCAAGGACAATGGATATAATTCCAAAAGCAATCTTATTTTTTCTTTTCAAGAACAATTTCCCTCCTTTATACGATTTATTGCACTCATTATACTCCGAAGTTATGACTATTTCAACAATTTTGGATATGAATTTCCTTCTCCATCATATGTTTTTCAATAACAAAAAAGTCCTGCAAACACTTAAGTTTACAGGACTTTTACCAGCTCCCCGAGTTGGGCTTGAACCAACGACATTTCGGTTAACAGCCGAACGCTCTACCACTGAGCTATCGAGGAATATTATATTTAATACATATCTTCAAAACCACATACAGATTATATCATCTTCCAACCATTTTGTAAACACTGGACCTGCTTAATGAATTCATGCTGCGCTGCAGCTTGCAT
>DVNN01000029.1 GCA_018714325.1 Candidatus Pelethocola excrementipullorum | reverse complement strand
TAGATTCGCCCCCTCAGGAAAGATCTCGTCCACAAATTGTCGATACCTTTTCGTTATGTAGGAAGGGTAGTCACTGTCCATGATTCTATCCTCTTCATCCACAATCACAGTCTTAACACCTGTTTTCTCCGCCTCTCCCCCGTCGAATTCCTTTGCTTTCCCATCAAAATTCAGCATGTTATCATCCAGCGCGATATACATGATTCCCGTCTGCTCCTTGGTCATCAAATCCCGCACCGGCATGCCCATCACGATCACATAATCTTTTCTTTCCTGTCCGTTGGCCAGATTCACACCTGCTATGAATAACATATCTCCCTTCTCGTTTACCCGGTCATAGAGATCTTCCCTCTTTTCTTCCACCGACCACATCACTTCACCAATACTGCTGTACCACTTGGAGTATCCCACGTAGTCCTTATTATTCCCTATAAATGCCACACTTCTCACCCCGTCATAGGTATAGATGTAGCTGCGCATCTGCTGATCCAGATTCCATTTGCTGACTATTTTTTCTTTATCACTTTCGTCATTCAGCTGTTTCGACAATTCAATCACTTGGTTGTCGCAGACAATCTCATACATGATGGATTTATAAGTCCGCAGCCTTTCCGTAATCACGATTTCATGCTGTTTAGTATTCTGTTCCACAAAGGCATAGGCCTCATTTAAGATGCTTCGGTAATACACAGCGTAAGCCAGGAATGTGATTAGAATAATGGGCAGGATAGCCATTAATATGTAAAGAATAATCACCTTCATATGTAATCCACAATGGAGCGCAATTCTATCTTTCCAGAACTGCCCTCCATATCTTCGATAATTACTTGTAACTTTCATAGCATTCTCCTTTTATACCATAAAGTGCCATCATACTATTAAGTATATCTTCTTTCATGTTCCAAGAGAATTCTATTATCTTAAAAAAAGTGTAGAATCCTAAAAAACCCCCATTTATTACAACAAATCGAGAAACAGTTGCATATTTCTACTTATATGGTATAATTTCAAAAAGCATAGAGATTATTTAATTTAAAAATAAAAATTATATGATGTTTGTCTCAATGGTAGATTTTAACAAAATATAAAAAAACAGCGAAGGTCTTTACATATTTAAGGTTCATGGTATATACTATATGTAACGATAGAATATTTTTATCGTTGCAGCAAAAGCAGCCATTGACTAGATTTCGCTGTTGCGACTGAAAAGGATGTGATTTTATGAAGATTGAAAAGATTAATGACAATCAGATTCGTTGCACGCTTACCAGCGATGATTTGGCAAACCGAGAGATTAAACTTAGTGAATTGGCTTATGGTACAGAAAAGGCCAAGAATCTGTTTCAGGATATGATGCAGCAGGCACAAAATGAGTTCGGCTTTGACTCCGATAACTCCCCTTTGATGGTGGAAGCAATACCGGTATCTCCGGACAGCATCGTGCTGATAATTACGAAGGTTGAAGATCCGGAAGAACTGGATACCCGTTTTTCTAAGTTTGCCCCGGATGGCAATGACGGCACTACCGCAGATCTCCCTCAGATTACTGGAGCCGATGATATCATCGACATATTCCATAAACTTACTGAGGCCAAGAATAAACTGCAGGAACTCAAAAAAGACGGAAAAGGCAGTCAGCCAAAGAAACCTGAGGCACCTGTTGATTTGATTCATGCATTTGCCTTCCAGTACCTGGATGATGCAATACTTGCAGCCCATGGAATCAACGGATACTTCACTGGCGAGAACTCATTATATAAAAATGCAAAACAAGGCACATATCAGCTGGTTCTTCACCAGACGGGATGTACGCCGGAAGACTTTAACAAAGTCTGCAATATCCTATCGGAATACGGAACAGGTTCCAAATTCTCCGCTGTCTCAGAAGCCTTCCTTCGGGAACATGGCAATCTGATTATCGGAGGCCAGGCATTGCAACAACTGATGAATTTATAATGGCGCTTAGATAAGAGAAAGCGGCCGCATATCCATGCGGCCGTTTCTTTTTTTGTATATAAAATTATCACATTATATCAAATCTAATAAGCTGTAAATATATTCTCTTGACTTTTTACACGTAAACAAAATACCCATTATGCCCACAATTAACATAAATACACAAATATAAAACATGACATAATTATTTAAAATCCATGTTGTTAAAGATATTCCCAAAACACCTATCATTGCTATTAACCAAAACAAAAAAGAGAGACTCAGAATATCTGCAGCCTCTCCTATTATCTAGATACTATTAGTTCTGACCAGCCAGGAAATCGTTGATCTGCTGCTCAAGCACATTAGCATCCATTCCATGGACCATAGCAGCCTCTTCCAAAGTCTCGCTCTGAGAAGACGGACAACCTACGCAATGCATTCCAGATCTCATTAATATAGCAGGAATGTTCTGATCTAATCTGATTAACTCGCCAATGGTCATATCTTTTGAAATTTTAGCCATGATAGCGTTACCTCCTTATATTGGTTGTGATGTATCTATTTGTTCTCATGGCTTCTTTTGAAGCGGAAAACTTAGAGTGCTTGTTTTCGCTCAGGAATCTAAATAGTTACATTGTGGTTTCATTATAATACCTTTTCGGGAGTTTCGCAAGTGGTATGGTGTTTTTTTGGGGGTGCATTGGTGGGGTGAGGGGGCGGGTGAGAGGACGGACGCCGCGAACAGGAGTTTTTAAAACGGGGGGGTGAGAGGACGGACGCCGCGAACTTCAAAAATGCTTTGCATTTTTTCAGTTATGGCTGGCACCATATGCATGCAGAAGTTCAAAAACTTAAGGGGCTTGCGAACAGGAGTTTTAAAGCAGGTGGTGGAAGACGATCGCCGTGCACTTCAAAAATGCTTTGCATTTTTTCAGTTATGGCTGGCGCCATATGCAAAGAGAAGCTCAAAGGCCCCGGTGTATGCAAGCATCCCCCGGGGCCTTTGAGCTTCTCTTTGCGCACGGCTTGTAGTTTTTAACATTGTACCAAAAAATATACTTGTATTCTTGGGTGAGATATATTAGAATGGGCTTAGAGCTCGAGTGAGCTACTTAACTTAGCGAATTTAAGGAGGATAATAGTTATGGCACGTGTTATCAATGATGAATGTGTTGCATGTGGATCATGCGAAGGTGAATGTCCTGTAGAGGCAATTACAGCTGGGGATGATAAGTATGTTATCGATGCTGATACCTGCGTAGATTGTGGTGCTTGCGAAGATGTTTGCCCTACTGGCGCTATCGTAGCTGAATAATCCATTGCAATTCAATAAGAGCTGTGATATGAGAGGTTTTCTTTCATCACAGTTCTTTTTTATAGCATTAAAGTGGTTTCCTGCGTCAATAGAACCTTTCGGGGGGTGTGTATGACGTGTTTTCATTTTAGGGTATATAAATGACCGCGGACTTTACGGTTAGGGGGTTCCCATTCCGTATTGCCGCGGTCATTTTGGTTTTCTTCTTATGGAGAGGTTACCTTTTTTTCCAGTCTCTTGTCTGGTTTTAAGGGAGTCCTCTATTTCAGTGGTTTGTTTAACCTTTTTGTTTTTTTCGCTTAGAATTTTCCTGTGTGGCGGCTACTTGCCTTCGGGCCAGTTGGTGTTGCCGGATGGCCTCATCCACACGTTTATAGCGTTCTTCCTGCCGGTTCTTTTTCTGGAGTTCCCGCATCAGTTTGTCCAGGATCCGGTAAAATTCGGCCTTTCGTTCCTCTTCTTCCTTAGAAAAGGCATCTCCATACATCATGGAAATCACTTCTTTAATCTCTTTTAACTGTAATCCCTTTTTCTTCAGTTCCTTAATACCAAATAAAACCTGGATATCTTTATCGGTGTAGTAGCGATGTCCCCTCTGATTTCTGGCAATATGTAAGCCGAGCTCGTCCTCCCAATAACGAAGTACCGAGGAGCGCTCTTCTACCAGCTTCGAGGCTTCTGTCATCGTATAGATGTCCCTCGACATAAATCTACCCCTTTTCTGCTATCATTCAAGTCTCCCGCCAGCCGATAGACATACTTATCGGCAAGCCCTAAAGATATTATATCATCCCATCAGTGAAACACAACAAAAACCGTACGACAACTTCGTACACGTTTCAACAGAAAGGGACGAAACGGGATAAATTCTTCCGGCAAAATGGTTTAAGAGAAGCCTGTCATTCTCAGGATGATACTATTTCTGCAGGTTCGCAAATTTGGTGTAATCAGGAAGCCATACCAGATTGACAGTTCCAATCGGACCATTTCTTTGCTTAGCGATAATAACTTCGGCGATTCCTTTATTTTCCGAATCTTTATTGTAGTAGTCATCACGGTAGATGAACATAACCACGTCGGCATCCTGCTCGATAGCTCCTGACTCACGAAGATCGGAAAGCATAGGACGGTGGTCTGGACGTGATTCCACGGCACGTGAAAGCTGGGACAGCGCAACTACAGGCACGCTGAGCTCACGGGCGATTGCCTTAAGAGAACGAGAAATATCCGATATCTCCTGCTGTCTGGATTCATTCTTACCGCTACCGCTCATCAGCTGTAAGTAGTCAATCATGATGATGTCAAGACCATGTTCCAGCTTGTATTTCCTGCACTTTGACCGCAGTTCACGGATGGAAATACTTGGTGTATCATCGATAATCAGGTTGGAGTCCCCAATAAGGCCTGCGCTTTCAATCAGTTTTCCCCAATCCTCATCTTTTAGATTACCATTACGCATGCTCTGGGAATCCACCTTGGATTCCATGGAAAGGAGACGGTTCATCAACTGCTCCTTGGACATCTCCAATGAGAAGACTGCCACATGCTTATCATTCTTAAATGCCATATGTTGCGCGATATTCAAAACCAGCGCCGTCTTACCCATGGAAGGACGGGCCGCAACCAATATCAAATCCGAAGGTTGGAAACCAGAGGTCTTATAATCCAAATCGGTAAATCCGGTGGAAATTCCAGTTACAGTTCCCTTGGTTTTAGACGCTTTCTCAATATTCTCCAAACTATTCATAACAACCTGGCGGATTGATACGAATTCTCCGGAATTCCTTTGCTGAAGCAGCTGGAACATCCGCTTTTCCGTATCCTCCAAAATGGTCTCCACGGGTTCTTTATTCAGATAACATTCGTTGGAAATCTCGTCGTTCAACTTAATCAATCTGCGGAGCACCGCTTTTTCACTGACGATTGTTGCATAAAACTTGACATTCGCAGAAGTTGGCACGGCTGCCAGCAAGTCTCTGACAAATTCCATGCTGCTGATTTCCGGCGGAACATCTTTTTCTTTCAAACGATTCTGCAAGGTCACCAGATCCACCGGTTTCCCTTCGTTAAATAACTCTACCATAGCGTCAAAGATGACACCATATTGATGTTGATAAAAATCTTCACTGCTCAACATTTCGGAAGCTACACTGATAGCTTCACGTCCCATCAGCATCGAACCGATTACGGATTGTTCAGCTTCCACACTGTGGGGCAGTATTCTCTTTATGAGAGCTTCCTCCATTTTGGATCTTCCTCCTAAGCTTCTCTAACTATAACTTTTAACTCTGCGGTCACTTTAGGATGCAGACGTATTGGTACCATGGTTGTTCCAAGCTCCTTGATAGGACTGGTAAGCTGCATCTTCTTCTTATCGATATCATAGCCCAGTTGTGATTTGGCCGCTTCCGCGATTTCTTTCGTAGAAACGCTGCCGAATACCCGGCCGCCCTCTCCCACTTTAATGGTAAGAACCACTTCCTTGGACTCGATTTCCTTGCCATATGCTTGAGCAGCCTCAAGATTTTCTTTCGCAATTTTTTCATCATTTGCTTTCTGCAATTTCAGATTATTTATATTCTGAGCAGTGGCTTCCACACCCAGACCTTTTTTCAAAAGCATATTTCTTGCATATCCATCACTTACATTTACTTCATCACCTTTTTTTCCAAGGCTTTTTACATCCTGTAATAATATAACTTTCATTTAAATTTCTCCTCCATCCAGCATTTCTGTCAAAGTTTCTTTCAAAAGGTCAATCGCCTCCGGTATCTCCATGTCTTCAAACTGGCAGCCGGCAATATTCAGATGACCTCCGCCACCCAGTCGCTCCATGATAATCTGAACATTCACCTCATCGATGGAACGGGCACTGACATAGACGGTATCATTGTATTTTGTCATAACAAAGGAAGCTTTCACCCCTATGATATTCAATAATTCATTGGCTGCCTGAGCACATACAATCGTGGGACTCTCCACGTAGTCCGAAGGTGATACCGAGATTGCAAATGCATCCCTAAACAATTCGGCATCTTTGATCGCCTCACCTTTTGCACGGTAATCTTCCATGTTTTCCCGGAAAAGCTTACGTACACGTGATACATCGGCACCACAACGTCGTAAAAATGCCGCCGCTTCAAAAGTACGCACACCAGTTTTCTGCATAAAGTTATCGGTGTCCACCATGATTCCTGCATAGATACTATCTGCCTCAATGTTACGAATGCGGACACCATCTGCAAAATACTGCAAAATCTCAGCAACCATCTCACATGCCGAAGAAGCATATGGCTCAATGTATGACAGCACAGAATTCTTAATAACCTCGCTTCCCTGGCGGTGATGATCCAATACCACGATTGTTTTGGTCAGGTACAGCAGATCTTCACACTCGGTATAGCTGGGTTTATTCACATCCACCACCACTACCATGGTGTTCTCATCCACAATTTCCTTCGCATCATGACAGCTTACAAACATATCCTGTTCATAATCCTGATTCTGCAGAAATCCCTCCATCAGAGGTTTAATTGAAGTTGTTGGATTGTTGATTACGATATGAGCTTTTTTCTCCAATGCCTTGGCCGCCCGGTAGATACCAACAGCCGCACCAAAGGAATCCACATCCGTAATTTTATGGCCCATGACCACAACCTTATCTTTACTGCTCATTAACTCTTTCAGAGCATGGGCTTTTACCCTTGCTTTTACTCTGGTATTCTTCTCAACTGCCTGAGTCTTACCGCCGTAATAAGCAATTTTATCTCCTTCTTTCACAACGACCTGATCCCCGCCACGTCCCAGAGCCAAATCTATGGCCATCCGGCCGAATTCCGCATTCTTGGAGTAGGTTCCCGTATCCGCACCAATACCAATACTGATGGTCACGGCCATCTCGTTGCCGATGTTAACAGTCTTAACCTCCTCCAGAATATTGAACCTGTTGGCTTTCAATTCATCCAGGGAACTTTGACGCATCACAAGAAAATACTTATCTTTTTCTATCTTTTTTACAAGACCGTCGATATCATTGAAGTACTTATTAATTTTTCGATCCACCAGTGCCGTTAAGAGGGAGCGCCTTACTTCTTCCACACTTTCCAAAGCCTCATCATAGTTATCCAGATATAAAAATCCTGCAACCATGGTCTCGGCTTCATACTTACGGATGTACTCATTCAATTCCGTTTCATCAAAAAGGAACATGGCAATCAGATGATTATCTTGACTCTCCACATTCACTATATTCGAATCATTAAACAATTCATTGATCACAATACTCTTCATATGAATTCTGAAATCCTGCTCTCCATAAGAGAGATTGACCTCAGCTTCATCCCCTTCTTCCGGAAGCTTATCCAGGGTGATCTGGGAAAAAATATTGGTAATCGACTTATGATATTGCTTCTCTTTTCCGGTGAGCTCCGCAAACTTCTTATTCACCCATAAGAGTCTACCCTGTGAATCCAGGAGAGCATAAGGTACTGCCAGATCTCTGATCAGACTTTTCTGAACCTGACCGTATTGGGTAGCAAATGTTATCAATTCATTGAGCAGAACCGGCCTGTTGTGATAATAGAGCATCACCACAATCGCAATATAGACAGCCACAAAAATTGTCATAACTGCCCCTGCACGCTTGTTGATCATATAGATGGAAACATTCATAGCTATCAATAAAATAGACAGCACCATCGGCCACTTTAAGTAAGAACGCAGCTGTCCGTTCAATTTAATCTTATTATTATTTCCCATAGTATCTCCTGTTGTAACTGCCCTTCCTGTTTAGAGGTTGCACTTTTGCATACTACGTAGTCCATTATAACACTCTTTTACATATATGAAAAGATTTTTTAACAGATCCGTAAAACACAAGCCTTCGGCAGAAGGAAAGAAAAACTATATTGAAACTAAAAGGGCCGTCCTGTCAGGAATTAAATCTCAGGGATCACTTTCCAGACAGAACAGCCCATAGCTTTTAATCTTCTTTGGCCGCGCTTCTTTCGTTGTTCTCATAAACCATGATGATACACATCTCTAGGCTTAGCTTAGTTAAAAGGCAGCTCCTCATCAATACCATCTGGTATATTCATAAACCCATCCGCTGAAGCCGGTGCGCTGGATGGTGCTGCACTTGGTGACGGTGCTCCGCCAAATCCGCCGCCTCCAAAAGAACCGCTATTCTCTGCGCTCGCACTCTTGCTCTCCGCAAACTCCTGCTCTTCTACTACAACGTCGGTGGTATATACCTTCACACCATCACGGTTGGTATAGCTTCCAGTCTGGATTCTTCCTGCGATCACAATACGAATTCCCTGACGGAAATACTTTTCAGCGAACTCTGCGCTTCTGCCAAATGCAACACAGCCGATGAAATCTGCTGTAGGCTCACCGTCTCTCTTAAATCTTCTATCAACAGCCAGTGTATATCTTGCAACTGCTGTGGAATTCTCTCCTGCCGAATACCGAATATCGGGATCTCTTGTAAGTCTGCCCATTAAAACAACTTTATTCATATGTCTACCTCTGTTCCTCTTTCTTTGTAATTATTAAGAAACTTCTTACCTGTTTTCTCAGACGCATATGTCTATTCATCTCTTCAGATTATAATATATCACGGACTATTATCATAGCATAAAAGGGGAAAATCGTCAATCTTTCAGCCTTAGTCCACGGGTGTTTTTCTCCACTAATTTTCGTGCCACCATAATCTGGTGTCCACACCCCATACACTTCAGACGGAAATCAGCACCGACCCTTAAAATCTCCCATTCACTGCTTCCACAAGGATGAGGTTTCTTCAGTTTTACAATATCTCCAACCTGATAATTCAAACGTTCCATGCTGTCATTCCCTCACTTAACTAATATCTGTTCCATCGTTATTATTTATTTAAATTTTCAACTATATCCGCTATTTGTTTTACCAAACGGAATCCAGGACACCCTGAACCACAAACCGTGAGGTATCGCTGCTGGTACATGTGGTAAGCGTAACAACCTTATCATCCATGTCGAGTGGAATGTCAATCTGCGGAATCTGGGATTCATTCTTCATCTGATTCAAGTAATCCAGAAATTGCTGATCCGGAGCACTGAATAAGGTATAGGTATCTCCACTCACCGGAGTAACGTGGGCACTGAAGATGATGTAGCGATATTTATGCTCAGGTGTGACAATCCAGAAATAACGGCTGTCTTTATATTTTTCTTGTTCCTTTATAAATTTCAACTTTCCGAACATCGATTGATTTTTCATGTTATGTCCGTAAATAATCGTATGACAATCCGTAAAATCCCGGCTGTTCATATAATCCATAAAGATGGATCCCGCAAAATTATCCTTCTTCTCAAAGGTTCTATGTAAATATTCGTCATTGTCTTTTCCTTGCACAATGGGGTAATTGATATCCAGAGCTTCCACCACCAGCCATCCCACAATATCCGTATTCATCTGATTTAAAGATTCAAAATCCACCACCGGCGGTACATAATCCAGACTCTCCAAAGAAACCGTCTCTCCTTCTGTTGTCTCTCCCGTCTGTTCCGAAGTCGTTTCCTCTTTCTTGGGCTGAACCGCATATTTTTGCAGTTCTGAATACTCATCTTCTCCCACTTTGTAATCTTGATATATCGTAAATAGTTTATAAGCAGAAAATGAGAATACACCTAAACATATAAGGATTCCCAAAGACAGCAAGGCATTGACAACGCCGCCTTTCTTTTTTTTCTTCTTCTTTTCCTTCATATTGCTAATCCTTTCTATCAGTAACTACTTTAAAAGCTTTCAGTGCGTAGCAATTCTAAAAACATTCGAAATCCGCCCTTTATTTGAAAATAGCGTCCTCATCATTCCTGAGGACGCTATCAAAGTTGCGGGGATAGGATTTGAACCTATGACCTTCGGGTTATGAGCCCGACGAGCTTCCAGACTGCTCCACCCCGCGCTGTCTTTCTATATATTATACCCAAAACGTTGAAATGTCAAACCTAAACTTTAAAAATTAAACACAGCACGATGTATTTATCCACATACGTGCCGTGTCTGAGCCTTGTATCCGAATCTATTTTCTTCTAATTTTTACAGTTCAAGAGCCATATGACCTTGCTTAATCCAACCCTTTTTCCGCATCAATTCCGATACTCCCAGGGAGATAAATGCCGGTAGCACAAATTGCATCATGACAATCTTAAAAATAACCGTAGCAGGATCAGAATAGGCAATCATGGTCTGGTAAGTCATGATCTGTCCAACAAAACCAGCGGATCCCATACCCGAACCAGTTGCATTACACTGCATATTAACCAACATCGTCCCTACCGGTCCTAAAATAGCGCTGGAAACGATTGCAGGAAGCCAGATCTGAGGATGCCGCATGATATTCGGCACCTGAAGCATTGAGGTTCCGACTCCCTGTGCCAGAAGCCCGCCCACTTTATTCTCCCGGTAACTTGCCACCGCAAATCCGACCATGTTGCAGCAACATCCGATCACGGCCGCCCCGGCTGCAATTCCCTTTAGATTCAAGATGATGCCAAGAGCCGCAGAGCTGATTGGCAGCGTCAGTATAATTCCCATCATTACGGAGACTATGATTCCCATAAGGAATGGCTGTTGTTCCGTTCCCCAGTTCACGATGTCTCCAAGCCCTGTCATCAAAGCAGTGATCGGTGGTCCGGCAATCAGACCTACCACGGCACCGCTGCAGATTGTAGCAAGCGGAGTGATAATGATGTCCACCTTGGTCTTACCTGAAAGCAGATGCCCGACGGTAATCCCCACAAATGCAGCCACAAAGGCCCCCAGAGGTTCTCCCGGTCCGGTAAGGATTATGCTTCCTTCCGACAACACTGAGCCTGACATAATGGCACTAGCATAACCACCCACCATGGCCGCCACACCTGCCGATACGGTAACCAGAGAGCTCTCACCATATTTGTGGGCGACGCCAATACCAATTCCCGCACTGGTACAGGCCGCCGCCACTTTACCAATCAACTGTATGTAACTGCCCCAGGTTCCTCCGATGGCCAGCCCGATCTGCTGCAGAATCGTCCCAATAATCAAGGTGGCAAACAATCCCTGAGCCATGCCGCTCAGCCCATCAATGAATATATGGTTACAGATTTTCTTTAAAGTTTTCATCCCACATCTCCTCACCCTATAATATCCAAAACACCTGTCAAACCACTAAATTTCCGTCCTGGTTATAAGTCTAAAAATCATAGTAAATACAAGTGTCTTGTCACTTGCAGAAAGTCTATCATATTTTCTAATATAAGGCAATACTGACTGGGTAAATTTCTTAATTTCCTATATCAGTTTCTCAAGCACCTGTAAGACACCATTTTTCTCCACAGTGTCCGTAATGTATCTGGCCAAGGATTTCACCTCCGGCCTGGCTCCGCCTACCGCGTAACTATGTCCTGCTGTTTTTAACATGCCGAGATCATTTAAATTATCTCCGAATGCCATGGTCTCATCCTTTGAGATGCAAAGAGCCTTCTGAATGCTTGCAAGAGCGATTCCTTTATCCGCCTTGTGATCCACGAAATCCACCCAGCAGGTGCCCGCTTCCAGCACATGGAAGCGCTCCTCCCACTCTTTTTTGATGTCTTCCGATATCTCCTGAATTCCTTCTTTTCTATACATGGCAACCTTGATGATCGGTAAATCCAACTCCAGAATATCGGGTACCAACGTGACCTTATTTCCATATCCATTCACCAATAGATCGATAAACTCCTTTGGTGCAGACTCTTCCACATACGACCCATCTGTACCTGTGGATGCGGTAAAGCAACAATCCTTTTGATTACGGATAAAAGGAATCAGCTGTTCCACATCGGTCCGCTTCATGACGGCTTCAAACATCTTTGTATCCCTGCAGGAGATATAAGCGCCATTGTTGGATATGAAAATCATGTCGTCGGACACTTCCTGAAACAGTCTTAACATCCCGTCAAACTGCCTCCCGCTGGCAGCTACGAAGATAATTCCCTTGGACTTCAGTTTGCGCACCATCTCCAGTACTTTGGGGTTTAAATCCGTGGTTCCCTCCGATACAAGGGTGCCGTCGATATCAGATGACACCAGTTTTATTCTCTTATGCATGTTTAATATTCCTTTCCTCTTCTGTTTGAGCCTCATCCAGTTTTCCGCTTACCACAGGTTCAATGGTCTTCTCCATAAGCAGATGAATTAACTCAATTCCACCTATTCCCTTGATGGCACTGAACAAAATACCGTTCTCCATCTCTGTCATAATGGACTGAAGCCCTTCCATAATCAGGTTTTTTCCCGGTGTTTCCAGCCACCGGACCTGAATCCCATCCTCCTGAAAGAATATCTTAACCTTTCTTCTGACCGCCTCTTCCAAAAAGGCGATGTCCAGCTTCAGCACCAAGGTCCCATCTTCATCCTTTGTAAATGTGCCAAGGGTTCCCACCAGATAACTTTCCTCGTGTATTGTAATCCAAGACTCCTCCGCTTTCCCGAATCCTACCTTAATATTCTGCCAATCGTTTCCTTCCTGAACCTGAAACCAAAAAGAACCGGCCTCATAATAAAATGCCATTCTGCGGATGCCCTCAGTCAGACTATTATGAAACACCTGCATGACCAATGGAAACAGGCCTACGGACTGAGGTTCCATAACATAGCAGTTTCCGGCTATCTTTCCAATGGATTCCCGGATCCCGGGCTCTGATCCATTTCTCTTGGCATACTTACACCGCCCCTTCGACCAGCCACCCCTACGGATTGAGGTCCGAGCGCTTCCCCCCGACTCCATCTCGGCCGTAAGACGTTCAAGAAGCAGTTGGCCACTGGGATCTTCCTCCAATACTTCTTCGGGCTGATACTCTATTGGCAGATACTTACGTATGATATTGAGCATGATGCAATTTTGAAATAATTCATCGCTTCCGGCGCAGGTGACTATCACCATGTTCATATCGGGATACACTACCACGTTCTGCCCCAGCATTCCGTTGAATTCGAAGCTGCCAGGCCTGTTTTCCTGCCAGACCTGATATCCATATCCATAGGTACCTTCCACACTTTCCACATGTTTTCCAGTTGATATCTCCACCCATGCCTCCGGCACAAGCTGTTGACCCTTCCACTTACCTTTCTGCAGGTATAGCTGCCCCAGCTTAGCCATATCCTCCGGACATATAAACAGCCCCCATCCTCCTTTGGTAATTCCTTTTGGACAGGTTTCCCATAGGAATTTCGTAATACCCATGGGTTCAAATAGACGTGGCGTCAGATATGCGGTCAGTGATAATCCCGTCTTCTCCGTCACAATGGCGGAGAGCACATAACTGTTCATGCTGTTATACTGAAAGGTTGTCCCAGGCTTTCCGGAAACCGGGGAATTCAAAAAACTGCTCAGCCAGTCATTTCCCGATACAATCCCCGATTCGTTGAACTGCACCCCGCTGGTCATCGTAAGCAGATGCTCAATGGTGATCACAGGCCTGAAAATCTTCTGCAGAGGGTTTAATTTATGTTCGAAAATCTTATAGATATTCTCGTGTAAAGACAATTTCCCCTCATGAATCAACATTCCTATGGCCATGCCGGTAATGCTCTTACACAAGGAATGCCCTATATGCCAGATGCCTCCCCGATATGGAGCAAAATGACACTCACTGATTACCTTCCCGTTCCTGAGCACCATGAGATGATGCATGTCTGTCTGCTTCGTGTCTCCCAACTCCCGAATCATACCGGACAGACGTCTGGATGAAATCCCCTGACTCTCAGGTGTGTCCCGCTCAAATGGCTGTTCATACTCCACATCAAAGGGGAACTTAGTCTTCTGGGGGAAAAAGTCAACCCTGCTCACACCTTCCGTCTTTCCCTGGATCATATTCATAATCATCTC
>DVNN01000336.1 GCA_018714325.1 Candidatus Pelethocola excrementipullorum | reverse complement strand
AGCATCTTTCCATCCGCTACTCCATGCCCCAATGGCTGGTGGAGCAGTGGTGTGAAGAGTTTGGCGTTGAAACCTGTGAAAGCATGTTGGATTCTTTCCTGAAGCACCGGAAGACCACGGTCAGGATCTGTAGAACGGGTCATGACGTGGATCAGACCATTGAAGAGCTGAAAAGAGAAGGCGTGGTGGTGGAAAAGGCTCCTTACGCCCTGGATGGTTATGAGATTTCGGGATATGATTATCTCGGTGCCCTGCCGGCCTTTCGAAATGGCAAGATCCAGGTACAGGATGTGAGTTCTATGTTAGTGGCTCAGGTCGCCAATCCCCAATCCGAATTTCAGGTGTTGGACCTTTGTGCGGCACCGGGAGGAAAAAGCCTTCATGTGGCTGATCTCATGAAGGGGCAGGGAATGGTAGAGGCCAGAGACGTGACGGAATATAAAGTGGGCTTGATACAGGAGAATATCTCCAGGTTGGGACTTACGAATGTACAGGCAACTGTCCGGGATGCCACGGTTTTGTATCCGGAAGATGTGGAGCGGGCAGATCTTGTGCTGGCTGACGTGCCTTGTTCGGGATATGGGGTGATCGGAAAGAAACCGGATATCAAATACGGAGCGGACAGGGAGAAGCAGCAGTCACTGTTGGAATTGCAGAGAGAGATACTGACCAATGCAGCATCCTATGTGAAAAAGGGCGGAACCTTGATTTATAGCACCTGTACCGTTGGAAGGACGGAAAATATGGACCAGCTGCTTTGGTTTACTGAGAACTTTCCATTTCAATTGGAGTCTTTGAATCCATATTTAAGTCCGGATCTGCATTCGGAAACTACGGAAGCAGGATATCTGCAGCTCATCCCTGGTGTGCATCAGTGTGATGGATTTTTCCTGGCAAAACTCAGGAAAAATACTTGATATTAAGTCTGCAAAGTTATCATGAATGACCAAGAGGAAAATTTATAGGAAAGAAGCAATATATGATAGATAAGTTAGAGATGATTCCTGATCTGCGTTCCATGTACATAGAGGAACTTCAGCAGGTGATGGTAGAGATGGGTGAAAAGCCATTTAAGGCCAGACAGTTGTTTGACTGGCTGCATAATAAGAGGATAGAGTCTTATGATGAGATGACAAACCTCTCCAAGGGGCTACGTGAAAAGCTGGCCCGTGATTACCCCCTTATGAGTCCCGAGGTAGTGGAGATTCAGGAATCAAAGTTAGACGGGACCAAGAAGTTTTTATTCCGTCTAACCGATGGTAACGTAATTGAAAGTGTGTGGATGAAGTACCGGCATGGAAATTCCGTCTGTATTTCATCCCAGGCGGGATGCCGGATGGGATGTAGATTCTGCGCATCCACTATAGGGGGCCTGATACGGTCCTTAAGTGCATCAGAGATGTTGGAACAGATTTATGAAATCTGCCGAATCACCCAGGAACGAGTATCCAATGTGGTGGTGATGGGCACGGGAGAACCTTTGGATAACTATGACAATCTGCTGAGATTCATCCGCCTGATCAGCGATGAGAATGGGATGAACTTAAGCCAGCGGAACATCACGGTATCCACCTGCGGTATTGTGCCGAAGATGTATGAACTGGCAGAAGAGAAATTGCAGATTACTCTGGCCTTATCACTTCACGCACCCAATGATGAGAAGCGTAAAGAGCTGATGCCCATCGCCTTCAAATATTCTCTGAAAGAGGTGCTGGATGCCTGCCGGAAATATTTTGAAAAGACCGGCCGGAGGATCACATTTGAATATGCTCTTGTGGGTGGTAAAAATGACAGCGAAGAGGATGCAAAGCAGCTTGCAACCCAGATTCAGAACATCAACTGTCATGTGAACCTCATCCCCGTGAACCCTGTTAAAGAGCGGGATTATGTTAAATCTGAAAAAAAAGTAATGGAGAATTTCAAAAATAAACTTGAAAAATACCGAATAAATGTTACTATTAGAAGAGAAATTGGCAGTGACATTGACGGTGCCTGTGGACAATTACGTATAAAATACATCGATAAACCCGAATAGGAGAGGAAGACATGAAGGTATATGCTGAAACAGACATCGGTCAGAAACGGCAGATGAACCAGGACTTTGTGTATGCTTCCGAACAGCCGGTGGGCAATCTTCCGAACCTGTTTGTTGTAGCTGACGGAATGGGCGGACACAACGCAGGTGATTTTGCCTCACGGTTTGGCGTGTCGGTTCTGGTGGAGACGGTGAGGAAAGACACCAACTTCAATCCGGTAAAGATATTACGTCATGGACTGGAAGCAGCCAACGACCTGGTGCTCCATCAGGCAAAGAAAGATGCTGAGATGGCAGGCATGGGTACCACTATGGTTGCCGTTACAATTGTAGGGAATTATGCCTACATAGCAAATGTGGGTGATAGTCGGTTGTATATCGCAACCGATAGACTGGAGCAAGTCACAAGAGATCACTCATTGATTGCAGAAATGGTAAGAATCGGGGAGCTTACTCCGGAAGAGGCCAGGAACCATCCGGATAAGAATATTATTACAAGAGCAATAGGTACAACCGAAGAAATCAAAATTGACTTTTTCGATGTAAAACTGGAGCCTGGAAATCAGCTTGTGATGTGCTCGGATGGATTGACCAATATGGTCACAGATGAAGAAATCTATGAAGCCATCCAGATTCAGGAGGGGAATAAGGCACGGAAGCTGATAGATATGGCAAATGCAAATGGCGGAAAAGATAACATCACAGTTATCATCGTCGAACCATTTACAAACGAGGTGAGAGAATGTTAAAAGAGGGAACAGTCGTAGGACAAAGATATGAAATTATCAGCCGCGTTGGCGGCGGTGGTATGGCTGATGTTTATAAGGCTAAGGACCATAAACTGAACCGCATGGTGGCCGTGAAGGTCATGAAGGCAGAGTTCAAAGAAGACCCAACATTTATTACGAAATTCAGGAAAGAGGCTCAGGCGGCAGCTGGTCTGTCCCATCCCAACATCGTCAATGTTTATGACGTAGGTGATGACAATGGTCTTTATTTCATTGTTATGGAGCTGATAGAAGGCATTACCCTGAAGGACTATATAGTCAGAAAGGGCAAGTTAAGTGTAAAAGAGGCCACGAGTATTGCAATTCAGGTATCTCTTGGTCTGCAGGCAGCCCATAACCGGGGAATCATCCACAGGGATGTAAAACCACAGAATATCATGATTTCTGTGGACGGCAAGGTAAAACTTTCCGACTTCGGTATCGCGAAGGCCACCAACTCCAATACCATCACCTCCAATGTGATGGGATCTGTACACTACAGTTCCCCAGAGCAGGTGCGGGGTGGATTCAGCAATGCCAAGAGTGATATTTATTCCCTCGGTGTGACGTTATATGAGATGGTGACTGGAAGAGTGCCGTTTGATGGGGAGACTACGGTGGCGATTGCCATTAAGCATCTGCAGGAAGAGATTGAGGCACCATCCAAGTATACGCCGAACCTTCCATTTTCGCTGGAGCAGATCATCTTGAAATGTACGCAGAAGAGTCCGGACCGCCGTTATAATGATCTGGCGGAACTGATCGATGATCTGAAGCATTCACTGATGGACCCCCAGGGAGACTTTGTGTCCCTGACACCGCTCAGCGCTCATGCCCAGACGGTCATGATGTCTCCGGAGGACATGGATAGTATTCGGAATACAACGACCAGAGATGAAGATACCTCACAGCAGACATACGGCTATGCCGATCTGGACTTTGAGGATGATGAAGATGATGACGACGACGATGACGGCGAGTATGATTACAGCGATTACGAGGATGATGACGACGATGACGATGATGACGAAAGCAGTTCAGGTCTGGAGAAGGCCATCACCATCGGCGGATTTGTAATCGGGGCGATTATTATCGTGATTTTGATCTTTTTCATAGCCAGGGCTGCGGGACTTCTCGGAGGTGGAACTAAGGATAATTCAAGCAGTTCCAGCGCTAACAGCGTTTCTACCAGCGAGGAGAAAGAAGAGAAGGTTACTGTTCCGGATCTGACCAACAAGACAAAGGAAGAGGCAATCAGTGAACTGCATGCCTTAGGTCTTGGAGGTCGTTATTCAGGTGAGGAAGCTTCTGATACTGTAGAAAAGGGAAGGGTATCCTCTCAGGACATCGCACAAGGTGAACAGGTGGATAAAAACACCCAGATTAACTTTAAACTCAGCTCGGGTAAAGGTGAAATTACAATTCCAGGGGATGTTATCGGTATGAGTCAGCAGGATGCAACGGTGACGCTGTCTGAACTGGGATTAAATGTATCCAATAACGTGGAGAAGCAGAATAGTGATTCTGTTCCCATTGGTGATGTAATTGCAACAAATCCGGAACCCGGTACTACCGTGGCACCAGGGGATGAGATTACGCTTACAGTCAGCACAGGACCTGAGCAGGCTCAAGAGGAAGAGAACGAAACGGTGAAGGTTCCAAGTTATATCGGACTCACCATGGAAGATGCCAAGGCCAGCCTGGAATCAAGAGGGCTCAAGGTAGAGATAGAGTATGGCTCGAGTTCCGCATATAATGTGGGTGATGTTATTAAGCAAAGTGTGGCAGGAAGCTCGGTGGTGCCAAAGGGATCGACTGTGGTATTGACAATCAATGATCCGGATAAGGCAAATTCCGGTAACGAGTCCGCAGCGACTGGTGGAACCTGGAGAGCTGAAGGCACGCTGGAAGAACCTAGCGGCTATGATGGTGGATTTGTAAATCTTTTCTTAGAACAAAATGGAAAGAGACAGAGTGCCCCTTTTTATTCCGGTTACCCATGGGATGATGGGGACTACGACTTGTCGTCACTCGAAGGTGCTGAAGGTGTTAGCACGGGTACTATCTATGTAGTTGATGGTGATAGTGGTGAAAACATTGATACTCATAATGTTAAATTTACAAAGAAGTAATCTATGACAGGAAAAATAATAAAAGGTATAGCGGGATTCTACTATGTGCTGGTAGAATCCGCTGTTTATGAATGTAAAGCAAAAGGAATTTTTCGAAAAGAGAAGAAGAAGCCCCTGGTGGGAGACGATGTGGAGATTGAGGTTCTGGATTCTGAGGAGATGACTGGAAATCTCGTCTCCATTTTGCCAAGAAGAAATGAATTGATTCGGCCGGCTGTGGCCAATGTGGATCAGGCCATGGTGATTTTCGCCTTGGAGAGCCCAAAACCCAACATTGCGCTGCTAGACCGTTTCCTGTTAATGATGGAATGGCAGCGGGTGGATAATACCGTCATCTGTCTTAACAAGGAGGATCTGGCGGAACAGGGAGAGGCGGAACAATTAGGAAGAATCTACGAGAAATGCGGCTACCAGGTGCTTGTGTGTAGTGCTGAAAAAGGAGAAGGTGTGGCTGCCCTCAAAGATGTCTTGAAGGGGAAAACCACGGTTGTGGCCGGGCCTTCCGGTGTGGGGAAGTCTTCTCTGACCAATCTGCTTCAGGAGAATGTGATGATGGAGACCGGGGAAATCAGTCAGAAGCTGAAGCGTGGAAAGCACACCACCAGACATTCTCAGGTGATACCTGTCAATGAGGACACCTTCCTCATGGATACACCTGGCTTTAGTTCCCTTGACACCATAGATGTGCCCAAGGAGGAACTACGTTTTTATTTCCCGGAGTTTGAGGAGTATGAGGGTAAATGCCGTTTCAACGGCTGTCAGCATATGAATGAGCCTGACTGCGCGGTGAAGACAGCTATGGAGGATGGCAGTATTAGTAAATCAAGATACGAAAACTATATGATGTTTTATAAAGAACTGAAAGAAAAAGATAAAAGGAGATATTGATTATGCATCAACTATCAACGTCTATTCTTGCGGCGGACTTTAACAAGTTGGGGGAACAAATTAAGGAAGTGGAGAAGGCGGGATGCCAATGGCTCCATATTGATGTGATGGATGGCATGTTTGTGCCCAGCATTTCCATGGGAATGCCTGTGATTGCCTCCATCAGGAAGAATAGCAGACTGTTCTTTGACGTACACCTGATGGTGGAAAATCCAGAACGCTATGTGGAGGAATTTGCCAGATGTGGAGCAGATATGATAACGGTTCATGTGGAAGCCTGTAACCATCTGGATAGAACTATTGAACTGATCCACGACTCGGGGGCAAAAGCAGGAGTTGCATTGAATCCTGCAACCTCTCTCACCACCCTGGATCATGTGATGGATAAAGTGGACATGGTTCTATTGATGACGGTAAATCCGGGATTTGGGGGGCAGAAGTATATTGAAAGCTGCACACCGAAGATTCGGGAACTCAGAAGGCGTATCAATAATCTGGAGAGAGAAATTGATATCGAAGTGGATGGGGGAGTCAATGACGCCACCATAGAAACCGTATTGGAAGCAGGGGCCAACATCATCGTGGCCGGATCCGCGGTGTTTAAAGGCGATATAACAAAAAACATCCATATGTTCCAGGAACGGTTCAGTAAATATTAGTATTATGATAGTATGATAGAAGTTCTGGAATATAACGGCAGGAGAAAACTAATTGAAGACTATATTAATCAGCGGGGGCAATATCAATCCAGATTTTGCCCTTGATTTTATAAAAAAACACCCGGCAGACCATATCATTGCCATCGATAAGGGATTGATGTTCTGTCATAACAACGGCATCCGTCCAGACTATATCGTAGGAGATTTCGACAGCCTGCCTTCGGGCATCTTAGAAACCTATGAGCAGAATCCGGATATTCAAGTCAAACGCCTGACTCCGGAGA
>DVNN01000335.1 GCA_018714325.1 Candidatus Pelethocola excrementipullorum | reverse complement strand
CAATTTATCGATTGTATCCAATACCTTTTGACGAGTTTCTGCTTTTACAGATTTACTGCCGGCAAGTACTCTAGATACGGTTGTTTTGGATACACCTGCTGCTTTTGCCACATCAATAATGTTCATTGATAATACCTCGATTCTTAAAATGGGAACGTTCCCATTTACGACTTATGTATATACTACACCTTTTAATTCAAAAAGGCAATGCTTTTATGCAATTTTAGCATTATATATAATCAACTCGTTTATATTTTGTGCACTTTTCCATGCTGACAATTCAAAAAATTTATATCTTTATACAAATTAATTTGTCCAGAAACTTTTTTCACAACATCTAAAAAACATTATCACCCACATTCAATATCGGGTGATAATGTTTTTCCTACAGCTACCGTTCTTAATACTGCTCTTTTAATATGAACTTATTCTTTTCATAGGTTATGATGCCCTCTTTTTGCATCCTGCTCAGTTCATTGGACATGGCACTTCGGTCCACGCAGAGATAATCAGCCAGCTGCTGCCGGTTAAAAGGGATCTCAAATTCAAATTTCCCCAGGCTCATAGCCTGATAGGATAGATAGGAAAGCAATCTTCCCCGGATGGATTTTGGTGTGGTATGACTGATTTTCCGTGAAAGGTTCAGATTCTTGGTTGCCATGATCGACAACATATTGCCTATCAGCTGGGTATGGAAGGGACAGGAGGACTTACAGGTATGAATCAGCCTGTCCGCATGTAGGAATAACACCTCGGTCTGTTCCGCTGCAACCACATCCACCATCATCATCTCTTTCGCCGCACACACATATGCCTCGGCAAACACCCTGCCCCTGCCGATGTTGTCAAGGATGCTCAGATTTCCCCAGGCATCATTCTGTTCCACATTCACACTTCCCGAAAGCACCAGGCCTATGTCTTCAATCATACTGCCTGCCCGGTAAATAACCTCGCCCTTCTTATACTTCTTTGTATATGCCTTGAGGCAGGTCAAAACTGATTCCGTTTCCTCCTCAGATAACCCAAAGAACATTTTAGTTTTTGAAATAAATGCATAATTCATAATTTTTTTCTCTTTTCGTTGTTATAACAACATACTTGTTGAGTTGAGTATAGTATGATAGGGCCATGAAGTCAAGCAAATAGGAGGTAAATAACATGATTAGAAAAATTATACAGATTGATGAAGATAAATGTAACGGCTGTGGATTATGTGCCGAGGCCTGTCACGAGGATGCAATTGGAATCGTGGACGGCAAGGCAAAGCTGCTGCGCGATGATTATTGCGACGGGTTGGGCAACTGCCTTCCGGTCTGCCCCACTGACGCGATCTCATTTATCGAAAGGGAGGCTGATGCCTTTGATGAAGAGGCAGTCCTGCACAATCAGATGAAAAAGAGGCAAAAAGAAGGCGCGGTGCACCATCAGGGATGCCCAGGTTCCCGTTCCATGGAATTTAGCCGGACCAACGAGCCCGAACAGATCTCAGATGCTGCTACCCCCTCTTCTCAGCTACGTCAGTGGCCGGTTCAGATTAAGCTGGCACCTGTAAACGCCTCATATTTTGAGGATTCCAGCCTTTTGATTGCAGCCGACTGCACGGCCTATGCTTATGCGAATTTTCATAATGATTTTATCCGCAACAAGGTCACTTTAATAGGCTGTCCAAAACTTGATGAGGGTGATTACACCGAAAAGCTGACCGCAATCATCAGTCAGAATAATATTAAAAGTTTAACCATCGTCCGCATGGAGGTTCCCTGCTGCGGGGGAATTGAGCAGGCGGCGAAGAATGCCCTGCAGGCCAGTGGAAAATTCATTCCATGGCAGGTGGTAACTATTTCAACAGATGGACGCATATTGGATTAACTAAGTGTGGGCCTAATATCAGGTAACAATGTAAAAAAACATATATCAAAGGAGAATGAATCATGGATAGTAAAATGTTCTGTTTTCAATGTGAACAAACGGCAGGATGTTCTGCCTGTACAGGAGGAGCTGGTGTCTGCGGAAAGACTTCCGTAGTTGCAAATCTTCAAGATGAGCTGTCCGGCGCCCTTATTGAATTAGTAAAGGCAGGCGCTAAACCCAGCAAAGAGATGGATCATCTGATCCTGGAAGTCCTCTTCACCACCGTTACCAATGTGAATTTCAACAGCGAAACCGTGCAGGAACTGATTTCAAAGGTGGATCGTGAAACAGCTAAACTCACAGGAAAGGCCGTAGAACAGAGCGTTCACTATGATATGAACAAAGTCTGGGGTGACGATGAAGATATCCGTTCCCTGAAGTCTTTGATTCTATTTGGCATCAAGGGTATGGCGGCTTACGCTTACCATGCCATGGTACTGGGATATACAGATGAGGCCGTAAACAGCTTCTTCTACAAGGCTGTTCGCACCATCGGAGAAGACCATTCCATGGAAGAACTTCTGCCAATCGTCATGGAAGTAGGTCAGGTGAACCTCAAATGCATGGAGCTCCTTGACAAAGCCAATACAGAAACCTTCGGAACTCCGGTACCTACAACCGTTCCCCTTACGGTAGAAAAGGGACCATTTATCGTAATCACCGGCCACGACCTTCTGGACCTGAAACTACTTCTGGAGCAGACAGAAGGCAAGGGAATTAATATCTACACCCACAGCGAGATGCTGCCGGCTCACGCTTATCCGCTTCTGAAGAAATACCCACACCTGAAGGGGAACTTCGGAACCGCTTGGCAGAATCAGCAGAAAGAATTCGCTAATATTCCCGCCCCTATCCTCTACACCACAAACTGCCTGATGCCTGTTAAGCCTAGCTATTCAGACCGCGTCTTCACCACAGAAGTAGTATCTTATCCTGATATGGTACATATCGGTGCGGATAAAGATTTTACTCCGGTTATTGAAAAGGCTTTGGAACTGGGCGGATATCAGGAAGATACTGTGTTTGAAGGTATCAACGGCGGTAAGGAAGTTACAACTGGATTCGGTCACGGCACCGTACTTTCTGTAGCAGATAAAGTCGTGGGAGCTGTTAAGCATGGCGACATCAAACACTTCTTCCTGGTTGGCGGATGCGATGGAGCACGTCCGGGCAGAAACTACTATACAGACTTTGTAAACCAGACTCCATCAGACAGTATCATACTCACACTTGCCTGTGGTAAATACCGTTTTAATGACCTTGATCTGGGCACCATCGGCGGACTGCCAAGAATCATGGATATGGGACAGTGTAACGATGCCTACAGCGCAATCAAGGTTGCTGTGGCACTGGCTGAAGCATTTGAATGTGGTGTGAATGAGCTTCCTCTGTCCATGATACTGTCATGGTATGAGCAGAAAGCTGTCTGCATCCTGCTGACACTGCTCTCACTCGGCATCAAAAACATCTACCTCGGCCCTACACTTCCGGCCTTTGTTTCACCAAACGTACTGAACTACCTGGTAGAGAACTTCAACATCTCACCAATCAGCACACCCGAAGAAGATCTGAAGAAAATTCTGGGCTAATTTGAACCAAAGAATATCATAATACCTGACATCTCATAATTCAGGTGTATTTTAGAAGCCCCCTGGAAGAACTGTTCCGTTCATTCTTCCAGGGGGCTTTATTCCATCAGTCCATCCCGTGGTCAATCATCTCAAAAACACGATAGTAATCCTTTGTCTCTGTGTTTTTATAAGTTGCAGAACGATTCTTAGACAGAAAGCGGGTAATGTTATAGCAATCCACCCAAATCTCATTATTTCCTTCTTTTTGGGATTCATCAAATATCAGCTGCAACCCCCAGTGGAGGTGGATTGTCTTGATATTGTTCACATTTTCTGTTGAACTATAACCTGTATGGCCCATATACCCTATGACATCACCGGCCTGCACCTTACTGCCCTCTTTCAGCGTCAGATGGTAGGGGAAATTCTGCCTTAGATGAGCATAATAATAATATCTCTTTTTATCAACACTACGAATGCCTATTCTCCATCCCCCATATTGGTTCCACCCAAGCGCCTCCACATATCCAGACTCGATTGCGATTATGGGAGTTCCCACCTGACCCATCATGTCATGTCCGAGATGGGGTCTGCTGTATCCGTAGGCCCGCGGTTTTCCAAAATCATCGTAGTCATAGTATTCAAACCCTTTGGCAATCGGGGAAAATGCCTTAAGCCCGTATTTCTTTTCCCATACTTTCTCCCCACTTTCATCTTCTGCCTGTATCTCGTATTCTCCTATCATACCGCCTAAAACTGCCGAATAGGCCTCCATATAATAGTTGTAATACTTTTTTTCTTTTGTCATTTCCTCTATGGTATTTTCCTTATTTACCAGTACTTCCGCTATTGTATTCATATCCGAGGACCGGTACCCTGAGAAATCTCCACCATTTCTACAGGCCAGATAGGCAAGGAGGGAGATCCAATTTAGTTCCACTTCCTGCCCATGGGTTTTCACATCCCATCTGTAGGCATCCTCCAACGCCTGATATGACACATCAAAATCCACCCATTTTATGTAATCTTTCTCTTTCCCCGTCTCTTCTTCCGACTGCCCCTCTTGTGAATTATCCTGCTCAGCCTCCTGTCCGTCGGCGCCGTTATCTAGTTCTGTACTTTCGTTTTCTACAGGAGCATATACGGAACGTACCATGTTTTCCAGGTTTTTGTGAAATAGGATACCGATAAGCAAAATCGCACATGTTGCCACCAGTATCGTCTCTTTTTTATCAAAATGAATTCTCACATAGATTCCCCGCTATAGAAACCTCTTTCTATATTTACGTCTTTTTCGAAATTTTATGAATGAAATCTGGTACAATCTAGATTTTTATGATAACCGGAACATCCCCCTTAAATCCTGACATGAGACGATAAGCAATTGGTTTTTACCGGTTTATATAGTATAATCAGGAGTGGCATCAGATATCTCACCGATAGCCACAAGGCGATGTACAAAAGAAAGGTTTATGAAAATTATGATTTATAATAATATGGAGGAGGGAGTCTTCCTTTCCCGGCCCAACCGTTTTATCGCCCATATCGAGCTTGACTCGAAAAAGGGGAATATAGAAGTCTGCCACGTAAAAAACACCGGACGATGCAAAGAATTGTTGATTCCGGGCACAAAAGTGATAGTACAACGTTCCGACAACCCAAACCGTAAGACTAAATACGACCTGATTGTAGTTAAGAAGGGGGATATGATGGTGAATATGGATTCCCAGGCACCCAATACTGTAGCCGCGGAGTGGATTAAAAAGTCTCCTTATTTCTCAACGGATGCGGTCGTGAAAAGGGAGGTTACCTTTGGAAACTCACGGTTTGATCTCTATGTGGAGGATGGCGGCCGGAAGGCATTTATAGAAGTCAAGGGGGTGACCTTGGAAGAGGATGGCATCGCCCGCTTTCCCGATGCACCGACAGAACGGGGGATCAAACATATACAGGAACTGATCCGCTGCAGGGAGGAGGGTTATGAGGCCTATCTCCTATTCGTGATACAGTTGAAGGGGATATCCCGATTTGAGCCAAACGATCGGACTCATCCTGCCTTTGGCGAGGTATTGAGAGAGGCCGCAACATGTGGCGTCAAGATCTTGGCCTATGACTGTCTGGTGGATTCTGAATCACTGGTCATCGATCAGGAAATACCAGTCAAACTGAATTGAGATACAAAACAGGCACCAGGGGGCATGAAAAGCCCGCATGGTGCCTGTTTTTTCTCTATCATCAATCAAATAGAGGCAAAGGTTTATCGATAACTATATTGACCGTCTTCATTGATGTCATAGAAATCCGCAAATGACAGCTGGAAGATCTTGTCTTTCTTATCGCTTAAGTCAATCTGGTTTTTAATCAGGTACTGATAAACTCCGGAATAATCCATATCTCCCTGAAGGAGAATACTGTCCAGCTTGCCATCCCGCAGGATTGCTTTTTTATAATTTTTACTGTCATGACAGATGATTACTTCATCGCCTTCTTCCGCGACTCCTCTGCCCAACGACAGAGTCACCAGTCCATAAAAATTCATGGTATTTTTCATGGCATAGCGGTCCTGGTATTCCATGGTGACACCGCACATATTATAGGCTGCGGTCTCACCTTGTTTCATGGCATTTGGCCAGATTCCGGACAGGCCTGCCACATCGCCGGCCGCATAAATATTGTC
>DVNN01000334.1 GCA_018714325.1 Candidatus Pelethocola excrementipullorum | reverse complement strand
CAGGACGGGCAAACCCCCATGTATTAGATCGTATCACCGTAGATTACTACGGAACACCATCACCCCTACAGCAGGTTGCCAACGTATCCGTTCCGGAACCACGTATGATTCAGATACAGCCATGGGAAGCATCTCTGGTGAAAGATATCTGTAAAGCAATCCAGGTATCTGATCTGGGTATCAATCCAAATACCGACGGCAAGGTTATAAGGCTGGTATTCCCGGATTTAACCGAAGAACGCAGAAAAGAATTGGTGAAGGATGTGAAGAAGAAGGGCGAGGCTGGAAAGATCGCAATTCGTAATATCCGCCGTGACGCCAATGATACTTATAAGAAAATGGCTAAAGAGGATGTGTCCGAAGATGAAATCAAAGAATTAGAAGACAAGACTCAGAAGCTGACAGACAAGTTCATCAAGAAAATTGATGAGATAATCGAAGAAAAATCTAAGGAAATTTTAACAGTATAATCAATGGGGCGGGGATAGAAAGGAATGCAGGTACGAGAAACACTGCATTTCTTTCTATCGTTTTGCTAAGAGGAGTATATATATATGAATGTGCCAAATCATGTGGCAATAATCCTGGATGGCAACGGCCGATGGGCTAAGTCAAAAAAAATGCCCAGAACCTACGGGCATGTGGTGGGATGTGACAATCTGGAAAAAATCTGTTATATGGCAAGAGATCTGGGAATTAAGTATCTGACTGTTTATGCATTTTCCACAGAAAACTGGAAACGCTCCAGGGATGAGATTGATGGATTGATGAAATTGTTCCGGCGCTATCTGAAGCGCTGCATAAAGAGTTCCAGGGAAAATGAAATGCGGGTCAGGGTGATTGGTGATACCACGGCATTCGACGAGGATATTCAGGAAAGTATCCGTGTGCTTGAGGATTATTCCAAAGACTACGACAAGCTGCATTTTCAGATCGCCTTGAATTATGGAAGCCGAAATGAGATTGTAAGGGCGATTCAGAAGCTTTCAAAGGATGTGAAGAACGGAAAGGTGATGGAGGCGAAGATAACGGAAGAAGTCTTCGAGTCTTATCTGGATACGGCAGGGATACCGGATCCCGATCTGTTGATCCGTACCAGTGGTGAGCAGCGTCTGTCCAACTATTTGTTATGGCAGCTGGCTTATACCGAATTTTATTTTACCGATGTTCCTTGGCCGGATTTCAATAAAATGGAATTGGTCAAGGCTATCGAGCAATATAATAGCAGGGACAGGAGATATGGCGGCGTAAAGGAGGGAACCTCATGTTCAAAACAAGACTGATTAGCGGGATTGTATTGGTGGTGATTGCGCTTTTGACCATCGGAATGGGTGGCTGGGTGCTCTTTGGAACACTGCTGGTGATCTCCCTGATCGGAGCCGATGAGCTCCTAAAGGCCATGAAGGTTCACGATGGTAAAATCAACCCCCTCTGCCTCGCAGGCTTTGGTGGAGTTTTGCTGTATTATCTGGGAATAGGTGTTTCTAAGGCTGGTTTGATAGAAAAGACCGAAATCGCTGCAGGGCTGCCTATGATGATGGTGATTCTCACCCTTGTTATTATTATGTTTGTCTATGTATTCAACTATCCAAAATATCACGCCAACCAGATCATGGCCGCATTTTTCGCGGTGATATATGTGGGTGTTATGCTTTCCTATATCTATCAGGCCAGGATGCTGGAGGGTGGCAAATTCCATGTATGGTTGATTTTCCTCTCTTCCTGGGGCGCGGATACCTGTGCATATTGTGTGGGAATGCTTTTTGGAAAGCACAAGATGGCACCGGTTTTAAGTCCGAAAAAGTCCGTAGAAGGAGCCATAGGCGGAGTTGCCGGAGCAGCTCTGCTGGGATTTTTATTTCAGCTGGCCACAATTGGGCCGTCCTATGAATATGCGGTGATCTGTGGGATTGGAGCTCTAATATCCATGGTGGGTGACCTTGCCGCATCGGCGATCAAAAGGAATATGGAAATTAAGGATTATGGTAAGTTAATTCCGGGACATGGAGGAATCCTGGACCGGTTTGACAGCGTTATTTTTACAGCACCGATTATTTATTACCTGTCTGTCTTTCTGATCTAATCAAGGCGTTTTTCTGTCCGCTGATACATAGATCTTATATAGGGACAGGATAGAAAGCAGAAATCAGGAGAAGATATACATGAAGAAAATTGCAATATTAGGCTCTACAGGTTCCATCGGTACCCAGACTTTGGATGTTATACGGGCTAACGGTGACATCCAGGTGCTTGGAATCAGCGCCGGGCACAATATCAAGAAACTGGAGGAACAGGTTCGGGAGTTCTCACCGAAGCTTGTGGCTGTCTGGGAAGAAGATCAGGCGGCAGAGCTTCGGATTAGAATATCCGACACCGGAACGAAAGTGGTGAGCGGCATGGATGGGCTCTTGGAGCTGGCAGCCATGCCGGATGTTGAGATTCTGGTTACAGCCATTGTGGGGATGATAGGAATCCTGCCGACCATTGAGGCCATTAAGGCAGGAAAGGATATCGCACTTGCCAATAAAGAAACCTTGGTTACGGCAGGACATATCATCATGCCTCTGGCCGAGAAACATCAGGTCAGAATTCTGCCTGTGGACAGTGAACATAGTGCCATCTTCCAGTGCCTCCAAGGCGAGGAGAGGGGATCGGTGGAAAAGCTGTTGATTACCGCTTCCGGTGGTCCTTTCCGTGGAAGGTCCGGGAAGGAATTGGAGCAGGTGACCGTTGAGGATGCATTGAATCACCCCAATTGGTCCATGGGACATAAGATTACCATAGATTCTGCAACTTTGGTAAATAAAGGATTGGAAGTGATGGAAGCCAGATGGCTCTTTGGTGTGGACCTGGATCATATCCAGGTGGTGGTTCAGCCTAAGAGTATCATTCATTCCATGGTGGAGTTTACGGATGGAGCCGTTATGGCTCAGCTGGGAACACCGGATATGAAACTTCCGATTCAGTATGCATTATATTATCCCGAACGGCGTTATCTGGCGGGAGAACGGTTGAATTTTGAAACCCTGACCCAGATTACTTTTGAGAAGCCGGATAGTAATACTTTTCGCGGACTGCCTATGGCCATGGAAGCGGCCAGAATCGGCGGATCCATGCCTACCGTATTCAACGCTGCCAATGAACGGGCAGTGGCGAAGTTCTTGGGCCGTGAGATTGGGTTCCTGGATATTTATGAAATCATCGAGGGGGCCATGGAACAGCATCAGGTCGTGAGGGATCCTGATGTGAAGCAGATACTGGAAGCAGAGGCGGGGACTTATGATTGGATTGAAAGCAGGTGGCATATTTGAAAATTATTCTCGCGATATTGATATTTAGTGTCGTGGTGATTATCCACGAACTAGGACATTTCCTTCTGGCGAAGGCGAATCACATCATGGTTACGGAGTTTTCCGTGGGCATGGGGCCAACGCTCTTGTCGACGGTAAAAAATGAGACCAAATACTCTCTGAAACTTCTGCCTTTCGGCGGTTCTTGTATGATGCTTGGGGAGAATGGCGAAGAAGACGGAGAATCTTCATTTAACAGTAAGTCCGTGTGGGCCAGGATGTCGGTGATCATTGCAGGTCCCCTGTTCAATATGATACTGGCCTTCTTTATTTCCATCGTGATTATCAGCCTTGCAGGTGCCGATCCCGCCAGAGTCACATCTGTGAAGGAAGGATCAGCGGTAGCCCAGGCAGGACTACAGGAGGGGGATATCATCACCCGGTATGAGGGCAGCGGCATCTCCATCGGGCGGGAGTTATATACGAAGATAAACCTGGATGGGATTCCTTCTGATGAAATTACCCTGGATTACGAAAGGGATGGAGAGGCTCATAGTATTACCTATGTTCCGGATGCGGAAGAAAAGTATATGTTAGGCTATACCTATTACCCTGATGTGGAGGGGAAGGCAGAAGTGGTAACCCTGATGCTGGGGCATCCCATGGCAAAGGCCGGAATACAGGTTGGTGATTATATACTGGAGATAGATGGTACCGTCATCAACAGCAACAAGGAGTTGGAGCAGTACTTTAAGGACCATCCGATGGATGGCAATTCTATGGAAATCACCTACCAACATGGGGATCGGTTACACGATACCACGGTAACCCCGGAACTTACCAAGAATGCGGAACTGGGATTCGGATTCAATCTGGCCAGGGAGAAGCAGTCTCCACTGGGTATTTTGAAGTATAGCATCGATGAGATCAAATACTGGGTAAAGACCACAGTTAAGAGCATTGGTATGCTGGTTACGGGAAAATTCACCGTGAATGATCTCAGTGGTACGGTTGGTGTGGTGGAACAAATCGGTAAGACCATCGATGAGTCTAAATCCGATGGCGGCTTCTATGTGATGTTGAATCTTCTGAACTTCACCATATTGTTGTCGGCTAACCTGGGAATCATGAATCTGATTCCATTCCCGGCTCTGGATGGAGGAAGGCTGGTCTTTCTCGTCATTGAGGCAATACGGGGAAAGGGAATCAAGCAAGAGGTGGAAGGCATGGTCAATTTTGCAGGCCTTATGCTTCTGATGGCATTGATGGTTTTTGTCATGTTCAATGATATCCGTAAGATCTTCTAAAGAGGAGTTGGGATGTAATAGAGAGATTGCCGTGATATGATCAGGAGGAAAATCCTGACTTTATATCACGGCAATTTTATTCTTGTATAGTATGGAATTTTAGAACAATTCAGTCTACAATCCTTCCATAGGGATAAGCAACTCTTTATAAAATTAGCATTTCATCGGAATCACTATCCATATTCCTCTCGGATATTTTACAATATTTTCTTCAATTATGCTATGTACATGCTTCAGTTCACCACAGTTCTCATCAACATGGGTTATTAATCCACCAGTGATACTCAGTTCTTGGCAAATAACATTATAGTATTCTCTATTGGCCATCTTTTCCCACCTCTCATTCTATCTGAAATAGTTGTTCCACTGAGACTCCAAGCGCGCGTGAAAGTAGAAGAGCAGTTTCCACGGAAGGATTTGGGCGCTCTGTATTCTCGATTTTCCCAATCAAACTACGATCAACATTGCTGAATAGAGCAAGCTGGGCTTGCGTCCAATCTCTGTTCCATCTTAATTCCTGTAATCTATTCTTCACCATTTCACACACCTCTTCAACTCAGTATGTGCATTAAGAAGCTTCTTTTGCTAGTAAAATTATACCATTTATTTTAGGGACGATGGTCACGACTAATTTTGGAAATGTAATGTAGATTTAAGATTAACATGCTATACTCAGGTTACGCCTAACTTGGTTATAGTAATCGATATGGCAT